>NZ_JBIAHQ010000030.1:0-65388 GCF_042870725.1 Micromonospora sp. NPDC006431 | reverse complement strand
AGGTGAAGTGGTCGTGCGCCAGCCAGCGCAGCAGCTCCACCGAGTCGGTGATGTCCTTCTCCGGCACCGGCGGCCGGCTGTCCGAGGTACGCGCGGCGGCCAGCTCGTCGGCCAGGGCCAGGGCGCGCTGGCGCATCTTGGGCCAGTCCTCGACGGCCTCCCGGACGTCGGTGAGCACCCGCTGCAGCTCCTTGCGCAGCTTCTCCCGCTCGGCCGGGTCCCGGATCGGGTCGATCTCGATGTGCATCCAGCTCTCGACCAGGTCACCGGCGATCGCGTCGTCCGGCTCCACGTCGGCGGAGACCTCGGTGAGCCGGCCCAGCGGCTCGCGGCGGACCACGACCAGCGGGTGCACCAGCAGGTGCACGTCGATGTGGTGCGAGTTGAGCAGGGCGGTCACCGAATCGACCAGGAAGGGCATGTCGTCGGTGACGATTTCGATGACGCTGTGGTGCTGGTCGGCGTCCGGCTCGTGGATGCGCAGCTTCAGCTCGCCCGGTACGCGCTGCTGAGCCAGGTCCCGGTGCGCCCGGGCGGCGTCGAGCATCTCCTCGGCGGTGAAGCCGATCAGCTCCTCGTCCGGCGCGAACCGCCAGAAGCGGCTGACCAGGGTCGCCGCGTCGTGGTCGTCGCCGGCCAGCGCGACCGCCTGGGCCACCAGGCGCTCCGCGTTGGGTACCGGCTCGTCCAGTTCGGCGTCGTCCGACTCCTCGGCCAGCGCCTGCGTGGGCAGGCCCAGGTCGTAGAGCGTGTCGACGCTCGAACCGGTCATCCCGGTCGCTCCTGTGTCGAGACGGCCGAAACCGTCCCCGTCGGTCGCCGAATCGAAGCTGTCATCGTCCCGACTGGTATCAACCTGCCGGAGGTCGGGTCCCGGTTTGATCGCCGGACGCCGGTCCATCGGTGCCACTCCCCTCGACCCACCGCGTTGTGGGTCACTCTCCCGCCCAGCCTAGGCCCTACCGGTCTGCCCGTTCGTCGGCGGACCACTGGCCGGACGTCCGGATCGGGACTCTGTCCTTTCACCCGTTGCGGTTCCGTGGTCGGCCCGGTCGCGGAGTACCCGGACTGGCGATGTTCATCACACTGCCCCACTGCGCTCTTTGCCTGCTCGCGGGGCGGTGGAGAAGGGCCCGCCGTACTAGCGTGCAGGGCAGTTTCCTACCGGAGGACTGCTGCATGCCCACGTCGTACCCCGTTCGCCACCGCCTCTCCCCTCGCCGGCCGGTCCGTGCCGCGCTGGCCGCCGCCGTGCTCGTCGGGGCCGGGTTGGTCGGCTGCTCCGGCGCGGACGGGCCGGAGCAGAGCGTCGCCGCGTTCCTGACGGGCTGGCGCTCCGGCGATCTGCAGGCGGTGGGCTTCATCGACCCCACCGGGGCGCGCGTCCCGGCCGCCGAGGTGGCCAAGGAGCTCAAGGCGCTCTCCGGCGATCTGGCCGGCACCCCGCCCGAGCTGACGGCCGCCGGCGAGCCGAAGATCACCGCCGACATCGCCACCGCGCGGGTCCAGGTCACCTGGACGCTGCCCGGCCAGACCCGCTGGAGCTACGAGACCCCGGTACGCCTCCGGCAGGGCGACGACCAGTGGCAGGTGATCTGGGAGCCCGCCGTGGTGCACGAGAAGCTGGAGCAGGGCGACCGGCTCGCGCTGCGCCGCGACCGCGCGCCCCGGGCCGGGGTGCTGGACGCCGCGGGCAAACCGATCGTCGCGCCCCGCCCGGTGGTCCGGGTCGGCGTGCACCCCGCCGAGGTCAAGGACGTCCCGGCGCTGGTCCGCCAGCTGGACGCCGCGTTCAAGGCGATCCGGCCCCCGCTCACCCCGCCGGTCGACCTCTCCGACCTGCCCAAGCGCCTCAAGGAGGCCGACCCGGGGGCACTCATCGAGGTGGTGACCCTGCGGGAGGAGGCGTACCGCCAGATCAAGCCCAGGATCTACGACCTGCCCGGCACGAGGTTCCCCACCGACCAGCTCGACCTGGCACCGACCCGGGAGTTCGCCCGGGCCCTGCTCGGCTCGGTCGACCCGGCGCAGGCCGACGACCTCAAGGCCCACCCCGACCGCTACGTCGCCGGTGACCTGGTCGGGCACGGCGGCCTCCAGGGCCGGTACGACGAGCGGCTGCGCGGCGTGCCCGGGCTGACCGTGGTCACCGAGCGTCCCGGGTCCGAGGGCACCACCACCCCCACCGGCATCGAGGTCTTCCGCAGCGAGCCGAAGCCGGGCCAGCCGCTGAAGACGACCCTCGACGTGGCCACCCAGAACGCCGCCGACGCGGCGCTGCGGGGGCAGGCCCGGCGCTCCGCCCTGGTGGCCGTACGGATCAGCGACGGCACCGTGCTGGCCGCCGCCAACGGCCCCGGCCCGGCCGGCGAGAACCTCGCCTTCACCGCCCAGGTGCCGCCCGGATCGACGTTCAAGATGGTCAGCGCGCTCACCCTGCTGGACAAGGGGGCGGTGACTCCGGACGCCCGGGTGGACTGCCCGAAGACCCTGAACGTGGACGGCCGCTCGTTCAAGAACTCCGACAACTTCGAGCTGGGGTCGGTCCCGTTCACCACCAACTTCGCGAAGTCCTGCAACACCGCCTTCGCCTCCCTGGCGCCGCAGCTCGGGCCGGACGGGCTCGCGGTCACCGGCCGCACCCTCGGCCTGGAGGCGAAGTGGGATCTCGGCGTGGACGCCTTCACCGGCAAGGTCTCGGCGAACGGCGGCTCCACCGAGCAGGCCGCCGCGGCGATCGGCCAGGGCACCACGGTGGTCAGCCCGCTCGCCATGGCGGCCGCCACCGCCGCCGTCGCGCGGGGCCACTGGGAGCAGCCGAAGCTGCTGCTCGATCCCGCCCCGCAGCAGCCCGCCCCGGCCGGCCCGGACCTGAAGCCCGAGTCGGTGGCGGCGCTGAAGACGATGATGCGCGCGGTGGTCACCAGCGGCACCGGCAGCGCCCTCGCCGGCGTACCCGGCGGCCCGGTGTACGGCAAGACCGGCACCGCCGAGTACGACAACAACCCGGCGCACACGCACGCCTGGTTCGTCGGCTGGCAGGGCGACATCGCCTTCGCGGTCTTCGTGGAGCAGGGCGGATCGAGCACGGCCAGCGCGGTCCCGATCGCCGCGCGCTTCCTCCGCGCCCTCCCCACCCGCTGACCCGCGTCCCGCCGCCCCTCCCACGATCAGGCGAGCGCCGGCGGAGGTCAGGCGATGTCGATGCCCGGCCGCGACGAGGCGTTGCCGGTTGACGCGGTCGGCCCCTCCTCGGCCGCTGGTACCCGGCGCAGCAGGCCCGGACCCGCCGACGCGGGCGGCCCGACCGGCTCGGAGGGCGCAGGCTCGTCCCGCGCCGAGACGCGCCGCAGCACGCCCGACCCCGGACCGACCTGCTCGGGCCCGTCGCCCTCGTCCGCCACCACCTGTGGCAACAGGCCCGGCCCGGCAGTCCCGGCGGACGGCGCGTCGTCGCTGTCCACGTCGGCGGCCAGGGAGACAGCGGGGTCGCCGTCGGCGGGCTCGCTCGGCGTCGGTGCGGGGCCGATCGGCTCCACGGCGACCGCGGGGGCCGGAGTCGTCACCGGGGAGGGCAGGACGCGGCGGTTCGCGGGACGGCCGTTGCCCGGCCGGGGGGCGGGCGCGACCGGGCCGGACGGCAGCAGCCGCGGCGGCGTCGCGCTGGGCGCGGAGACCGGCGCGAGCCCGGCCACCACGGTGTTGACGATCTCGGCGGCGTACGACCCGTCGGGGTCGTAGTCGGGGTCGAAGACGGTCAGCTCGACCCCGAGGCAGTGCGGGGTGTCCACCAGCCCGGTGAGCAGGATCTCCAGCTCGGCGAAGGCGATCCCGCCCGGGTCGGGGGCGTCGACGGCCGGCAGCACCGCCGGGTCGAGCACGTCCACGTCGATGTGCACCCAGTAGCCGGCGCAGTCCGCCAGCTGCTCGTGCGTCCACTGGGCGGTACGGGCGGCGCCCTCGGCGCGCAGCGCCGGCACCGGCCGGGTGGTGATGCCGGCGGCCTGCAGGTCGAGCCGGTACTCATCCTGCGCCCGGATGCCGAGGACCACCACGTCGATGTCGCGGAAGTAGGGGCGTCGCCCCTCGATCGCGGCCAGGTCGGCCTGCCCCCGGCCGGTGACCAGGGCCAGGTCCTCCCCCGCCGCCGCGCCCACGTACGAGGCGTTGCCGGGGTGCCGGAAGTCGGAGTGGCCGTCGACGAAGACCAGCCCGATCCGGCCGCCGACCGCCTCGCCGAGCCGGTGCATGGCCAGCGCCGAGCCGAGCAGCACCGAGCAGTCCCCGCCGAGCACCAGCGGGAACTCCCCCCGGTCGATGATCGCGCCGATCCGGTCGGCCAGCGCCGCCGAGTACGCGGCGATCTCCGGGGCGTGGCAGACCCCGTCGCCGGGGCGCCAGTCGCCCGGGTCGTACCGCGGTGGGGTGAGGCAGCCCGCGTCGCGGGCCCGCAGCCGGGCGAGCAGGTCATGGTCACGCAGCGCGCCCGGAGCCTTGGCGCAGCCCGGGACCGAGCTGGCCGTGGGTGGGCGCAAGCCGAGGTTGGTCGGCGCGTCGAGGACGGCGATTCGGCGCATCAGGGGCTCCCGTCCTCGATGATCGGGGCGGGCCGGCCGGTACGCCGGCCCGCGCTGGCGTGCTACGTGCTTAGAACAGGGCGCTCGCCAGGGCCCGCCGGGCCGAGGCGACCGCGGGGTCCTCCGGACCGGCGATGGTGAACAGGCCGACCAGGTGCTGGCGTACCTTCTCCCGGTCGTCACCGGCGGTGCGGCGGACCAGGCCGACCAGGCGCTGGTAGGCCTGCTCGGCCAGGCCGCTGAGCACCTCGATGTCCGCGGCCAGCAGTTGGGCGTCGACGTCGTCGGGGTTGGCCTGCGCGGCGACGAGCGCGGCCTGCGGGTCGGCGCCGGCCACCCGGCGGGCCAGTCCGACCTGGGCCAGCCCCGCCTCCGCCGCCGCGTCCGCCGGGGACTCCGCGAGGATCTTCCGGTACGCCCGCTCGGCCGCGTCGAGGTCGCCGGTCATCAGCGCGTCGTCGGCCTCGGCGAGGCGCGGGTCCTCGGGCGCCTCGACGCTGACCCCGCCGGCCTTCAGCACGGCCTGGATCCACTGGCGCAGCTGGGCCTCCGGCACCACCCCGGAGAAGGCGTCGATCGGCTGCCCGCCGACGATCGCGTAGACCATCGGGATGCCCTGCACCCGGAACATCTGGGCGATCCGCGGGTTGGCGTCCACGTCCACCTTGGCGAGCACCCACGCGCCGGCACCCTCCACCGCCAGCCGTTCCAGCACCGGGGAGAGCTGCTTGCACGGCTCGCACCACTCGGCCCAGAAGTCCACAATCACCGGGGTGGTCAGCGAGCGTTCGAGGACCTCGGACTGGAAGGTCGCCTCGGTGACATCGATGACGCTGACCCCACCGGCCGCGCCGCCGGGCGCGCCGGCGGGGGGACCGGACTTGGCTGGGGCGGGATTGGGGGCGGTGCTGCGCAGGGCGCTGAGGTCGACCGCGCCGCGGGTGAAGATCGACGAGGTGATCCGTGGGTCGCTCATGGTTATCTAGTCTCGCACGTGTCCCGCTGAACTCAGATCAACCGCGACGGCGACAGTTGCAACTCTCACGCCAGGTGGGCGCCGGTACCGGGCGTCCCGGCACCGGCGCGGCCACTCAGAAGCGGGCGGGCTCGCGGTAGACGCCCCACTCGGCGCGCAGCGCGTCGCAGATCTCGCCGAGGGTGGCCTCGACGCGGACCGCGTCCAGCATGGCGGGGATCATGTTCTCCCCGGTCCGGCTGACCTCGACCATGCGCTGCACGGCGGCCTTGACCGCGGCGTCATCGCGGGCGGCCTTGCGCGCGGCGAGCACCCGGCGCTGCTCCAGCTCCACCTCGTGCGAGATGCGCAGGATCTCCAGCTCCTTGGCGACGGTGCCGGTGTGGCAGTTGACGCCGACGATCTTCTTGTCGCCCTTCTCCAGCGCCTGCTGGTAGACGAAGGCCGACTCGGCGATGTGCCCGGTGAACCAGCCGTCCTCGATGCCGCGCAGGATGCCCGAGGTCATCGGGCCGATCTTGTGCGGGCCGTCGCCGCCGAGCTGCTTGATCCGGGCGAAGATCTCCTCCGCCTCGGCCTCGATCCGGTCGGTGAGCGCCTCGACGTACCAGGCGCCGCCGAGCGGGTCGGCCACGTTGGTCACCCCGGTCTCCTCCATCAGCACCTGCTGGGTACGCAGGGCGATCTCGGCCGACTCGTCGGTGGGCAGGGCCAGGGTCTCGTCGAGGGCGTTGGTGTGCAGCGAGTTGGTGCCGCCGAGCACCGCCGCGAGGGCCTCCACCGCGGTACGCACCACGTTGTTGACCGGCTGCTGGGCGGTCAGCGACACCCCGGCGGTCTGGGTGTGGAACTTCAGCCAGAGCGCCTTCTCGCTGGTGGCGCCGTAGACGTCGCGCAGCCAGCGGGCCCAGATCCGGCGGGCGGCCCGGAACTTGGCGATCTCCTCGAAGAAGTCCACGTGGGAGTCGAAGAAGAAGCTCAGCCCCGGGGCGAAGACGTTGACGTCCAGCCCGCGGGAGAGCCCCAGCTCGACGTAGCCGAACCCGTCGGCCAGGGTGTACGCCAGCTCCTGCGCGGCGGTCGCGCCGGCCTCGCGGATGTGGTAGCCGGAGACCGACAGCGGCTTGTACTTCGGGATCTCCCGGGCGCAGTACTCCATCAGGTCGCCGATCAGGCGCAGGTGCGGCTCCGGGTCGAAGAGCCACTCCTTCTGCGCGATGTACTCCTTGAAGATGTCCGTCTGGAGCGTGCCGTCCAGCCGGGACAGGTCGGCGCCCTGCCGCTCGGCGGCGACCAGGTACATGCAGAAGACCGGCACGGCCGGGCCGGAGATGGTCATCGAGGTGGTCACGCCGGCCAGGTCGATGCCGTTGAACAGCACCTCCATGTCGGCGGCCGAGTCGATGGCCACGCCGCAGTGGCCGACCTCACCGAGCGACTGCGGGTCGTCGGAGTCGCGGCCCATCAGCGTCGGCATGTCGAAGGCGACGGAGAGCCCACCGCCGCCGGCGCCGAGGATCATCTGGTAGCGCTCGTTGGTCTGCTGGGCGTTGCCGAAGCCGGCGAACTGCCGGATGGTCCAGGTCCGCCCGCGGTAGCCGGTCGGGTAGAGCCCCCGGGTGTACGGGAACTCGCCCGGCCAGCCGATCCGCTCGAATCCGGGGTAGGGCACGCCCTCCGGCGGGCCGTACACCGGGTCCACGGTCATGCCGGAGAGCGTGGTGAAGTCCGCGTCCCGCTTGCGGGCGGCGTCGTAGCGGGCCTGCCAGCGGGCCCGACCGGCGGCGATCTCGTCGGCGTCCATGCGCGGGGCTCCTCCTCGAGTCCTCGACTGAAGACCGAGTGTAGAACGGCCGCCTGAACGATCGCTAAGGATCTGGGTACCGGCCGGTAACCTGGCTCAGGCCGAGGGCGCCGCGGGGCCACCCAGGGCCACGTCGTCGACCCGGATGTTGATCTCGTCGACCCGCAGCCCGTACGCCTCCACCGCCGAGGTCACCGCCGAACGGACCGCGTCGGTCACCTCGGGGACCGGCCGGCCGCCGTCGATCACGATGACCAGGTTGACCAGCGCCGCGCCGTTGGTGACGTGCGCCGAGCAACCCCGCCGCGCGTCGCCGACCTGGTCCAGCCCGACCCGGTCCAGCACCGCGTTGAAGAACCGCGCCACGTCGCCACCGAGCTCGGCCACCCCGGGCACGGACTTCGCGGCGGCCACCGCGATCTTCTCCACCACCTCGTCGGAGACGTGCGTCGCGCCGCCCGCCACCGCGTCCGGCGTCACCGACAGCTCCTGGGTCGCCTCGTCAGCCATGCTCCAGCCGCCCCCTCGTCCAACCCCACGACCGCCATGAGGCGGTGCGAGCGTACTAGTTGGGCCGGGTCCGCAGTGGACCGCTCAGGCCCCCAGCTGGGCCAGCAGGTCGGCGGCGGCGGCGTACGGGTCGATCGCGCCCTCGGCCACCTTGGCGGCGAGCGTCGGCAGTTGCGTACCGTCGCGCAGCGAACCGATCCGGGCCCGGAGGGTGCCGAGCGCGATCGCCTCGATCTCGGCGGCGGCCCGCGCCTCCCGGCGGCGGCGCAGCTCGCCGTGCCGCTCCAGCCAGTCCCGGTGCTTGTCGACCGCGGCGGCGATGTCGTCGATCCCCTCGCCGCGCGCGGCGACCGCCCGGATCACCTGCGGCCGCCACTCCCCCGGCCCGCGCTCGCCCAGCGCGATCATGCCCTGGATGTCGCGGACGGTGGCGTCGGCACCGTCCCGGTCGGCCTTGTTGACCACGAAGACGTCGGCGATCTCCAGGATGCCGGCCTTGACCGCCTGGATGGCGTCGCCCATGCCCGGGGCGAGCAGCACCAGCGTGGTGTCGGCCAGCGAGGCCACCTCGACCTCGGCCTGCCCGACGCCCACGGTCTCCACCAGCACCACGTCGCAGCCGGCGCCCTCCAGCACCCGGACCGCCTGCGGCGTCGCCGCGGAGAGCCCGCCGAGGTGCCCCCGGCTGGACATCGAGCGGATGTAGACGCCGGGGTCGGTGGCGTGGTCCTGCATCCGGACCCGGTCGCCGAGGATCGCCCCGCCGGTGAACGGGCTGGACGGGTCGATGGCCAGCACCCCGACCCGGTGACCGCGCGCCCGCAGCGCCCGGACCAGCTCGTTGGTCGTGGTCGACTTGCCCACCCCCGGCGACCCGGTCAGCCCGACCACCTGGGCGTGCCCGGCATACGGCGCGAGGGCCGCCGCGACCTGCGGCAGCACCTCGTCGCCGGACTCGACCAGGGTGATCAGCCGGGCCACCGCGCGGGGGTCACCCGCGCGGGCCCGCTCCACCAGCATCGGTACGTCCCGACTGCGGCGCACCGATCCGGTGGCCGCGGCCGGGGCGTTCTCGACGGTTTCGCTCACTGTGCCGCCTTAGTTCGCGACTGCGGGGCTCGCAAACCCGGCTCACTCCTCACGCTCACTTTGCCGCCTTAGTTCGCGACTGCGGGGCTCGCAAACCCGGCTCACTCCTCACGCTCACTGGTCAGCGGCACCCGAGGGCACGTGGATGATCAGCGCATCGCCCTGGCCGCCGCCGCCGCAGAGCGCGGCCGCGCCGGTGCCGCCGCCCCGGCGCTTGAGCTCCAGCGCCAGGGTGAGCACCAGCCGGGCGCCGGACATGCCGATCGGGTGGCCGAGCGCGATGGCTCCGCCGTTGACGTTGACCTTGTCCGGGCTGACGGCCAGGTCCCGGGTGGACTGGATGCCGACCGCGGCGAACGCCTCGTTGATCTCGATGAGGTCGAGGTCGGAGACGGTCAGGCCGGCCTTCTTCAGGGCGTGGTTGATGGCGTTGGACGGCTGCGAGTGCAGGGAGTTGTCCGGGCCGGCCACGTTGCCGTGCGCGCCGATCTCGGCCAGCCAGGTCAGCCCCAGCTCCCTGGCCTTGGCCTTGCTCATCACCACCACGGCGGCGGCGCCGTCGGAGATCGGCGAGGAACTGCCGGCGGTGATGGTGCCGTCGGAGGTGAACGCCGGGCGCAGCTTGGCCAGCGACTCGGCCGTGGTGTCCGGACGGATGCCCTCGTCCTCGCTGATCACCAGCGGGTCGCCCTTGCGCTGCGGGATGACCACCGGGGTGATCTCCTCGGCGAAGTGGCCGTTCTTCTGGGCGGCCGCGGCGCGCTGGTGGCTGGCCGCCGCGAAGGCGTCCTGCTCCGCGCGGGTGATGCCGTGCTTCGCCCCGAGCCGCTCGGTCGACTCGCCCATCGAGCAGCAGTCCCAGGCGTCGGTGAGGCCGTCCAGGGCCATGTGGTCCTTGATCGTGACGTCGCCGTACTTGTAGCCGCTGCGCTGGCCGAGCAGCAGGTGCGGGGCGTTGGTCATCGACTCCATGCCGCCGGCCACCACGATGTCGAACTCGCCGGCCCGGATGAGCTGGTCGGCCAGTGCGATGGCGTCCAGGCCGGAGAGGCAGACCTTGTTGATGGTCAGCGCCGGGGTGGTCATCGGGATGCCCGCCTCGACGGCCGCCTGGCGGGCCGGGATCTGGCCCGCGCCGGCCTGGAGCACCTGCCCCATGATCACGTACTGCACCTGGTCGGGGGCCACGCCGGCGCGCTCCAGCGCCGACTTGATCGCGATGCCACCGAGCTTCGTCGCCGAGAGGTCCTTGAGGTTGCCCAGCAGGCGCCCCATCGGGGTCCGCGCGCCGCTGACGATCACCGAAGCCATGCCTGCCTCCGAGGGGGGTGCCGACCTGTACGCCTTAACGATTGTTCGGTCAGACTAGCGCCATGGCTGAGAACTCCCCCGTCGAGCCCGCTGCCGACTATGTCACAGACATCGGCCTGCGCCGCATCGACCATGTCGGGATCGCCGTGGCGGACCTGGACGCCGCGATCGACTTCTACCAGCGCACCTTCGGGATGCGCTGCGTGCACACCGAGACGAACGCCGAGCAGGGCGTACGCGAGGCGATGCTGGCCGTCGGGCCGACCACCGAGGGTGGCTGCGTGCAACTGCTCGCCCCGCTGTCGCCGGAGTCGACGATCGCGAAGTTCCTGGACCGCAACGGGCCGGGGGTGCAGCAGGTCGCATACACGGTGGCCGACATCGACGCGGCCTGCGCGGCGCTGCGCGAGCGGGGCGTACGGCTGCTCTACGAGACCCCGAAGCGGGGCACCGCCGACTCCCGGATCAACTTTGTGCATCCGAAGGACGCCGGCGGCGTCCTGGTCGAGCTGGTCGAGCCGGCCACCCGGTGAGCCGTGGGGGAGGGTCGACCGGCCCTCTCCCACCCGCGGGAACGCGCGGCGGTGCGCGGTTCAGCGGTCCCACGGACGCCTCCACGCATCGGCGGATGCAGTTTTTCACAGGGGGCTTCCGGCCCTAGCTACCGTTCAGTAACGTCCGGCCCCACAGGAGTGCGACCGGTGCCGGATGTGTCGATTGCCGACATGGCGGACCCGTCGCACCGGCGCCGACGATGGCAGCACCCCTGCCCCGGTGTGGGTGCGGACGAACGGGAGGTCACCGTGCAGGACATCCTCGATGCGATCATGGCGGCGGAGGGCTCCGCGCAGCCGGAGCGGGAACTCGCCGGCCTCGCCGGCCTGCCGGTACCCGAGAGCTACCGGGGCGTGGTCGTCCGCGCCGAGGACACCCGGATGTTCGACGGCATGGCCACCCGGGACAAGGACCCGCGCAAGGCGCTGCACCTCCAGGAGGTGCCCACCCCGGAACTCGGCCCGGGTGAGGCGCTGGTCGCGGTGATGGCCAGCGCGATCAACTACAACACGGTCTGGACCAGCATCTTCGAGCCGCTGCCCACCTTCAGGTTCCTCCAGCGCTACGGCCGGGTCTCCGACCTGGCCCGTCGGCACGACCTGCCGTACCACGTGGTGGGGTCGGACGCGGCCGGCGTGGTGCTACGGACCGGGCCCGGGGTGACCAGGTGGAAGGTCGGCGACGAGGTGGTCGCGCACTGCCTCTCGGTGGAACTGGAGGACGCGGCCGGCCACGACGACACCATGCTCGACCCGCAGCAGCGGATCTGGGGCTTCGAGACCAACTTCGGTGGCCTGGCCGAGCTGGCCGTGGTCAAGGCCAACCAGCTCATGCCGAAACCGCGCCACCTGAGCTGGGAGGAGGCGGCCAGCCCCGGCCTGGTCAACTCCACCGCGTACCGGCAGCTCGTCTCCCACCACGGGGCGAACATGAAGCAGGGCGACGTGGTGCTGATCTGGGGCGCCTCCGGCGGCCTGGGCAGCTACGCCACCCAGATGGCGCTGGGCGGCGGGGCGATCCCGGTCTGCGTGGTCTCCTCGCCGGAGAAGGCCGAGCTGTGCCGGCGGATGGGCGCCGAGCTGGTCATCGACCGGTCCAAGGCCACCGGCGAGGGCTACGAGTTTTGGCGGGACGAGGAGACCCAGGACCCGGACGAGTGGCGCCGCTTCGGCGAGCGGATCCGCGAACTGACCGGCGGCGAGGACCCGGACATTGTCTTCGAGCACCCCGGCCGGGAGACCTTCGGCGCCAGCGTCTACGTCGCCAAGCGCGGCGGCACCATCGTCACCTGCGCCTCCACCAGCGGCTTCCAGCACCAGTACGACAACCGCTACCTCTGGATGCACCTCAAGCGGATCGTCGGCAGCCACTTCGCCAACTACCACGAGGCCTGGCAGGCCAACCGGCTCGTCGCGCTCGGCAAGGTCCACCCGACGGTCTCGCGGACCTACCCGTTGGCGCAGACCGGGCAGGCCGCGTACGAGGTGCACCGCAACGCACACCAGGGCAAGGTGGGCGTGCGCTGCCTCGCCCCGACCGACGGCCTCGGTGTCCGGGACGGCGAGCTGCGCGCCCGGCACGAAACGGCGATCAACCGGTTCCGCGGGCACTGACGCGTCCGGGTGGTCCCGGCACCATCCGCATGGTGGAGGCATTGCGCTTTCCATTGCGCCGTGCGCGATTCGGCGATGCTCGACAAAGGGCCGCGGGCCACCGACCCACGGCCCTTTCCGCGCGCGCCTCGCGTCCCGCCCGGCGCGCCTGGGACCTGCCAAGATCGCCGGTTCGGTCCGGTCCCAACCGGCTCCCGAAGTTGACCATGTAAACAGGACACGAAAGCTTCGGACCGCTCTTGCGAAGCACCCTGGGGCGTCTGCCAGTATGTCCCAATGCCCCAGCAGCAGTCCTCCCCTCTTGCGTTCTTCGATAACGCGAACACGCAGCCAGATTTCACCGTTGGCCTGCGCGGATACAACACCAACCAGGTCGACGACTTCATCGGCCGGTTGAGCGCCGCGCTGAGCCAGTCCGAGCAGGCCCGGGCCGAGGCCGAGCAGCGGATGAACGACGCCCAGCGTCGGCTCCGCCAGGCCGAGCAGCGCCAGGGCGCGTTGGAGCAGAAGCTCGCCGACACCAACAAGCAGCTCGAGGAGAACAGCCGGCCGACCCTCTCCGGCCTGGGCACCCGCGTCGAGCAGATCCTCCGGCTGGCCGAGGAGCAGGCCAACGACCACCGCAACGAGGCGAAGCGCGAGTCGGAGGGCATCCTCTCCGCGGCCCGCCTCGAGGCGCGCGAGATCACCGACAAGGCACGCGCCGAGGCGGCCGCCATGAAGGCCACCGCCGAGCGGGAGGCCGGCAGCGTCCGTACCGCCGCCGAGCGGGAGGCCGCCGAGGTCCGGGTACAGGCCCGCCGCGAGGCGGACACCCTGCGCGCCGACGCCGAGCGGGAGACCAAGCAGCTGCGTACGGTCACCGCCCACGAGGTGGCCGAGCTGAAGTCCACCGTCGAGCGTGAGGTCGCCACCCTGCGCGCCACCGCCGAGCGGGAGATCACCCAGCAGCGGGCCAAGGCCGCTCGGGAGGCCGAGGAGAAGCGCGCCGAGGCGACCAAGCTGCTGACCGACGCGCGGGACAAGCGCGACAAGGACCTCCAGGCTCTGGAGCTCCAGCTCGCCGAGCGGCGGGAGAAGGCCGAGCGCGAGGAGTCCGAGCGGCACGCCGCCCAGGTCGCGCAGACCCAGAAGCTGGTCAGCGAGGCCGAGCAGCGGGCCCGGGCCGCCCAGGAGCGGGCCAAGGAGATCGAGCAGCGGGCCGAGGCCCGCCGGGTCGAGTCCGAGCGCACCGCCAACGAGACGGTGGACAAGGCCAAGGCGCTGGCCGACAAGACCCTGAACGAGGCGAAGGCCGAGGCGCAGCGCCTGCTCAGCGAGGCCCGCACCGAGGCGGAACTGACCACCCAGGCGGCCCGCCGCGAGGTCGAGGACCTCACCCGGCAGAAGGACGCCGTCACCTCGCAGCTCGGGCAGATGCTCTCCGGCCTCGCCGGCATCGTGCCTGGCGTGCCGGGCGGCGGCGCCAAGCCGGCGGCCAAGTCCGGTGGCGCCGAGGAGAAGGTGACCGCCGAGTCGGCCAGCTGAGACACCCGCATCGGGGCATGAGCCACGGCGCGGGGTGACACCGGGTAACCGGTGCCACCCCGCGCCGTCATGCATTTCCCGCCCATTTCGACCTGTCAGTGAAGTAGGTCCCAGCAGGGGCGTCCGTATCGCCCCAGCAGAGCCGGATGCGTGTGAGGATGGGAGCATGTCGCACGGCGAGGAACTGTTCGCCCTCGGCGGGGACGTGACCACGGAGCCCAGCTTCGAGTCCGCGCTGCGGGGGTACGACAAACGACAGGTCGACCGATACGTCGCTCGTGCGGAGCACGAGATCACGGCGCTGACGGCCGAGCGGGAGCAGGCGTACACCCAGATCCACAAGCTGGCCGGCCAGGTCGAGGTGCTGCAACGCGACCTCGCCCAGGTGCGCAAGCAGGTGGGCGTGGTGGACCGGGCCTCGTTCCGGCACCTCGGTCCCCGGGTCGAGCAGATCCTCCTGATGGCCGAGGAGCAGGCGGACGAGATCGTCGCCGCGGCCAACGAGGAGATCGAGGCCCGTCGTGCGGCCGCCGAGCACATCATCGAGGAGGCCCGGGAGCAGTCCGCCCAGGCCCTCAAGGACTTCGAGATCGCCCTCGCCGCCCGGCGGGCCGAGGAGGAGCGACTCACCGCCGCTCGCAAGGCCGAGGCGGAGGCCACCCTCACGGCGGCCAAGGAGGAGGCCACCAAGCTCCGCAAGGACGCCACCGAGGAGACCACCAAGCTCCGCAAGGACGCCACCGAGGAGACCACCAAGCTTCGCAAGGACGCCGCCGAGGAGACCACCAAGCTCCGCCGGGACGCGAACGACGAGGCCACCAGGCTGCGCCGGACGGCCCAGACGGCGCTGGCCACGGCGCAGCAGGAGGCGACCCAGCTCCGGGACACCGCCAAGGAGATCCACAGCCGCGCCCAGCAGGAGGCCGCCCGACTGCGCGAGGCCGCCAAGGAGGCGCTGGCCAAGGCCCAGCAGGAGGCGACCCAGCTCCGCGAGGCGGCCAAGGAGGTGCACGGCAAGGCGCAGCAGGAGGCCAAGCGCCTCACCGAATCCGCGGCCGAGGCCGGCCGGGCCACCCACGCCAAGGCGCTCGCCGAGGCCAAGAAGATCGTCGAAGACGCGGAAGAGGCGGCGAAGGCCACCCGGGGCCAGGCCCGCACCGAGGCCAGCCGGCTCACCGCCGAGGCTGCCGAGGCCGGCAAGCGCAACCGCGCCGAGGTCGACGCGTACGTCAAGCGGATGCGCACCGAGACCGAGGCGTACGTCCAGCAGGCCCGCGCCCAGACGCAGCAGGAGCTGGGCGCCTGGCGGGCCGGGGTGGAGAAGGAGGTCAACGCCCGGCGGGACGCGGCCGACAAGCAGTTCGCCCAGCGCCGCGCGACCGCCGAGCAGGAGTACGCCAAGCGCCGCGACGAGCTCGACAAGCAGCACAAGAAGCGGCAGGACGAGCTGGAGAAGACGTACGCCGCCCGCCGCCAGGAGGTCGAGCAGGGTGCCATCAAGATCCGAAAGGCGGCCGAGCAGGACGCACTCAACATGCGCCGGCAGGCCGAGGAGGAGGGTGCCGAGCTGCTGCGCCGGGCCGAGGTCGACGCCGCCGACAAGCGCCGCAAGGCCGACGAGCACGTCGCCGCCTCGCGCCGCCAGTTTGAGGAGTACGCGGCCACCACCCAGCAGCACCTGGCCACCACCCAGCAACACCTCGCCGCCACCCAGCAGGAGGTGGCCGCCGGCCGGCAGCAGCTCGCCCAGGTGATGCTGGAGATCGCCCACGCCCAGCAGGAGCTGGCGGACCTGCGGACGGAGACGTGGAAGTCCCGCCAGGAGTCCGATGACCTCCAGCGCAAGCTCGCCGAGCTGCGGTTGACGGCGAGCAGCGCCGGCCTGGCCACCACCCCGGTGGACCCGGACGAGCTGGCCGCAACGCCCGGGGGCGACTCCGGCGCGACGGCGCCGACGGCCGGTCCGGACACCACGCCGGTCACCGGCAAGGGCACCCCGCCGGGGGCCAGCAAGGCCACCACGCCGGCGGCCGGCAAGGGCACCACGCCGGTGACCGGCAAGGAGACCGCGCCGGTGACCTCCGGGAAGGACACGACGCCGGTGGCCGGCAAGGAAACCGCGCCAGTGACGCCCGACACGGCCACGGCGCCAGCCACCGGCAAGGACACCGCGCCGGTCAGCGCGAAGAGCACCGCGACGGTCTCCCCCGAGGGCGCCGATTCCGCGCCGGCGGCGACCGGGGAGCCGGCGACGGCCCCGGAGCCGGCGGCGGACGGCAGCCCGGCCCGCCCGGTCGGCGAACCGGTGACCACCGTGGACGGAGGTGCCGCCACCGTTGGCGTGGACGGCGAGCCGACCGTGGCCGCCGTACCCGGTGAGGGCGGCCGGGGTGCCACTCCCACGAAGATCACCAGCACCGGCGAGAACGGCAAGCGCCCGACCAAGCCCACCACCGACGAGCGAAGCGCCAAGCCGAGCGCCGTGAAGGTCGAGTCCGACTGACGCAGGCGACGCCCCGCCGAACGGCACGCCCGCCAGGTCGGCGGTCTTGCCGCGGGTAGCCCGCCGGGGCTCACAGTTCGGCGACCTCGCGGTATCCAACCCGCCCGAACCCCGCCGGATTGGCGACGTGGTCACGGCCCCACGCCCGGCATCCGCCCGATCAGCCGCACCGCCGCCGGCACGCCCGGCACCGCCGACCCCGGCGGCCGACTGGCCGCGGCGGTGGCCGCCGGTGGCCGGACCGTTGCCACTGGGACGCTATGGACCTGATGGCGTAAACGATTCAGGCGGGACGTGCCCCGGCCAGCCGGTGGGACGCTGCATCCGGCGGTGAATCGTCTGTGCCATCAGGTCGATAGGCGGGAGGAGGCGACGCGGCGGGCGGACGAGCCGCGCATCCTGGCAGGTACCCAGCGGCTCCTGGCAGGTACCCAGCGGCAGGCCGTCAGCGCAGCCGGCCAAGCGGCGGTAGGCCGCAGCCGTCGCGGGGAAGCAGCGGTGGGCCGCCGGCGCCGCCGGGGTGGCCGACTGCGGGCGGGGCACGGCTGGCCGAGGAAAGCCCGGCCGGATAACCTGCCGAGCAGCGGGCTGCCGCGTGGACGGCGATGCCCGGCTGGCCGACCCGGGTCACCCGGCCGGCCCGGCGAGCTGGACTCCGATCGCGTACGACGGAGCGGGATGCGGGGAGGTCAGGTGGCGCAGGACGGGCGGCCGGGCGACGCCCGACCGGAGGACGAGGACCCGCTGGGCGCGCTCCGCCCCGAGGACGGCGCGACCGACGAATCCGGGCGGCGCACCGTCGAGCAGGTGACCGAACCGACCGAGTTCGAGCCGAGCGGGCGGTTCGGCGTGCCGGGCAAGCCGCTGCGCCGCAGCGCCTTCCTGGTCGGCTTCACCGGGGCGCTCGGCGTGCTGCTGGCGTACGCGGTCTTCCTGGGCATCCGCAACGCCGCCGGCATCCTGGTGCTGGTGGTCATCGCGCTGTTCCTCGCGGTGGGTCTGCACCCGGCGGTGGTCCGGTTGCGCCGCTGGGGGCTGCCGCACGGGCTGGCCGTCGCGGTGGTGACCCTGACCGTACTGCTGCTGATCATCGGTGGGCTGCTGGCGCTGGTGCCCCCGGTGGTGACCCAGTCCGGGCAGTTCATCACGCACCTGCCCGGCTACGTCGAGGAACTGCGCCGCAACCCCACCGTCAACGATCTCATCGAGCGGTACGACGTGATGGAACGGGTCCGCGCGGCGGCGAACGCGGACACCATCAGCCGGGCCCTCGGCGGCGTGCTGGGCGGCGCTCAGCTGATCTTCGGCACCATCCTCCGGGTGCTGACCGTGCTGGTGCTGACGATCTACTTCCTGGCGTACTTCGACCGGCTACGTGACCTCGGTTATGCGCTGGTGCCCCGCACCCGCCGGGAACGCGTCCGGCTGATCGGCGACGAGATCCTCACCCGGGTCGGCGCGTACATGGTGGGCGCGCTCGCCATCGCGGTGCTGGCCGGGGCGAGCAGCTTCGTCTTCGCGCTGGCGGTCGGGCTGCCGTACCCGTTCGCGCTGGCCGTGGTGGTCGCGGTGACCGACCTGATCCCGCAGATCGGGGCGACCCTGGGCGCGGTGGTGGTGTCCCTGGTGGGTTTCGCCACCGACCTGCCCGTCGGCGTCGCCTGCCTGGTCTTCTTCCTGGTCTACCAGCAGGTGGAGAACTACCTGATCTATCCGAAGATCATGCGCCGGGCGGTCTCGGTCAACGAGGTGGCGGCGCTGCTCGGCGCGTTGCTCGGGGTGTCACTGCTGGGCGTCGTCGGCGCGCTGATCGCCATCCCGATGGTGGCCGCCCTCCAGCTCATCCTCCGGGAGGTGGTCCTGCCCCGGCAGGACTCCCGCTGACCGGCCCGGGTGCGCGGGGTCAGCCCGCCTGCCGCTGCTGCGGGCCGGGGACCGGGGTGTCGGCGAACGCGGCCACGGTCCGGTCGGCGTACGCACTGACGTCGCCGGTCTCCATCGGCCCGTCCCAGGTGGTCGGCAGCGGCACCGGCACGGCCGGGTTGACCCGCCGGACGATCTCGTCGAGCACGGTCTCCGCGTCGCCGACCCACAGGTGCTTGGCGCCGGGCACCCCGACCACCTCGGCCTGCGGCACCGCCGCGAACCGCTGCCGGGCCTCCTCCGTGCGGAGGTAGTCGTCGAACTCGGGCACCAGGGCGGTGAGCGGGCGGCCCGACTCGGCCCAGACGGCGAGGTCCGCCGGCTCGGAGAAACGCAGCGGCGGGGAGAGCAGGATCGCCCCGGCCACCGCCGGGTCGCAGCCGTACTTGAGCGCCAGGTCGGTGCCGAAGGACCAGCCGACCAGCCAGATGTTTGGCAGCTCGTGGAATTCGGCGTACTCGATGGCGGCGGCGACGTCGAAGCGCTCGCCGACGGCGCCGTCGAAGGCTCCCTCGCTGGTCCCCCGGACGCTGCTGGTGCCTCGGGTGTTGAACCGCAGCACGGCCAGGTCGGCCAGCGCGGGCAGCCGCCACGCCGCCTTCCGGAAGACGTGGCTGTCCATCATCCCGCCGTGGGTGGGCAGCGGGTGCAGGCAGACCAGCGTGCCGGCCGGTGCCCGGTCCAGCGGCCGGGCCAGCTCACCGACCAGCGTCAGCCCGTCGGCGGTGTGCAGCTCGATGTCCTCCCGGTGACCGGGCAGGATCGACGACGCACGGATCGGGGTGCTCACCGTCCCAGTCTCGCGCGCCGCCGTCCCCGCCGCCTGCCCGGGCGGAAACAGGGTGACGCAGATCGCTCAGCCGTGCCGGGGGGCGCCGCGTCCGCGCTGGAGGTTCGGCCCGCGCCGGTCCCGGGCCCGCCAGCAGCCGCTGTGCCAGTGCCGCCGGTCTGTGAGGTCGCCCCGGTCGTCGGCCGGCCAGGCCACCACGTGCGCCACCCCCGGACGGATCTCCTGGTCGCAGCCGGGACAGCGGTACGTCTTGACGGACGCCCCGCCGGTGATCCCGCGTACCTGCCAGTCGCCGTCGCGCCACTGCTGGACGGTGGGCACGCCCTGGCGAGCCCGCTCGGAGTCCAGGTAGGTGGTCTCGTCCCGGCGGGGACGGTTGCGACGGGGGCTCACGGTCAACAAGCGTACGTTCCGCCGGCCGGACCGGCCCGGGTCGGGCGGCCCGGCCGACGCCCGTCACTCCCAGGTCTCCGGTCGGGTCAGGTCCTTGGACACCCGCGCCCCGGCGAGCAACTTCGTCGCGTCGGCCTCGGTGAAACCCAGCGCCGGCCAGCCGAAGTCGGCGATCAGGTGCGCCTTCGGGAGCCCGAGCAGCTCCAGTTTGGTGCCGTCGGGGTAGAGATAGGCGGGACGACCGCCGACGGTCCGGTTGCTCTCGCTCCGGCTGCTCGCCAGCTGCGTCGCGTACTCGAGGCGGACCCACATGGACGGGCCGTCGCGCGCGACGGCCAGCGCGACGGTCAACGAAGCGGGAAAGGTGGCGGCGTCGACCGAGCAGCTGACCACCCGGGCGCCCGCCGGCTGGGCGGTGAGGCCCAGCGGCCCGCCACACCGGCGTGCCTCGTCCCACCGGATGGCGTAGACCGCTCGGGCGAGGGTCCTGCGATCCCCACCGCGCATGGCCGCCCGGGCGTAGAGGCCGGGAGCTGGCTGCCAGTTCTTGATCAGGCTCTCCACCGGCTCGGACTGCTGCCAGATCTCGCCGTTGAACGACAACTGGTCCTGGACCGGCCGGGGCGAAAAACCCTCGATCTCCGTCTGGTTAATCAGCTGCGCGGACCGGGCCACCTGGACGGTGATCGGCTGCTCACCCTCGAAGCTGAATTGGATCGACTCGACCTGCGACCGGTCGACCGTCCAGCTCAGGTAGCGGGCCTGGCTGGTGTCAAGGCCCAGGTGCAGCACCTGCGGATCGGTACCCACCAGCTCGGGCTGCTGGGCGGCGCCGGGCACCCCGCCGGCCCGGGGTGGCACGGCGTTGACGATGGCCGGGGTGGCGGCCATCCAGGGCAGCCTTCCGGGCAAGCCGGGTAGCCCCGGTGCGGTCACCGCGGCGAAGCCGAGTACCCCGACCAGGGCCAGTGCCATGCCTGTCGCGGCCCGACGGCGCACCTGCCTCCGGCGTCCCCGGGCCCGGGACCGGCTCAGCAGCCGGTCAGTGTCGATGTCCCCCTCGGCGCGCTCCCGCAGCACCGAGGCGATCCGCTCGTCGAGGTCGGTCACGGCCGGCTCCCGTTGGTCGTCGGGACGCCGCAGCGCTCCCGTAGATGGGCGAGCGCCCGCATCGCGTGGGTACGGACGGTGACCGGCGAGCAGTCGAGGATCTGGGCGATCGTGGCGTCGTCCAGATCCTCGTAGTAGCGCAGCACCAGCACGGCACGCTGGCGGTCGGGCAGCGCCCGGATCAGCCGCCACATCTCGTCCCGGGCGGCCGCCTCACCGCCAAGGTCGCCCCGGTGGGCCTGCTCGGCGAAGGTGTCGACAGCCAATTCGCGGTTCGACCGCCGGCGCCACCAGGAGGCGTTGGCGTTGACCAGCATTCGCCGCACGTACACGTCGGGCCGGTCGGCCCGGGCGATCTTCCGCCAGTGCACGTACGCGCGGGCCAGGACGTCCTGGGTCAGGTCCTCGGCGCGGTGCGCGTCGCCGGTCAGCAGCCGAGCCAGGCGCAACAGGGCCGGGCCGCGGCTGCCGACGTACTCCTCGAAGGTCACACCCTCAAGACGCCGTCACCGGCGTCCTTTGTTGACCCGGATCAGCGGTTGGTGTGGTCGCGGAAGCCGCGCCCGCTCTTGCGACCGAGGTAGCCGGCGGTGACCAGGTGCTCCAGCAGCGGCGCGGGGGCGAAGCCCGGCTCGCGCAACTCCAGGTAGAGCTCCCGCTGGATGGCCAGTGCGACGTCCAGGCCGACCACGTCGAGCAGCTCGAACGGGCCCATCGGGTAGCCGCAGCCCAGCTTCATGGCGTGATCGATGTCGTCGGCGGTTGAGTAGCTGGCCTCCAGCATCTTCACCGCGTCGTTCAGGTACGGGAAGAGCAGCGCGTTGACGATGAAGCCGGACCGGTCACCGCAGACCACGCCGGTCTTGCCGAGCGCCGCGCAGACGGCACGGGCGGTGGCGGCGGTCTCCGCCGAGGTGCGGATGGTCCGCACGATCTCCACCAGCGGCATGATCGGCGCCGGGTTGAAGAAGTGCAGGCCGATCACGTCCGCCGGGCGCTGGGTGGCCATCGCCACGTCGATCACCGGCAGGGAGGAGGTGGTGGTGGCGAGCACCACGCCCGGCTTGCAGATCTCGTCGAGGCTGGCGAAGAGGGCCTTCTTGACGCTCAACTCCTCGACCACCGCCTCGATCACGAGGTCGACGTCGGCGAGGTGGTCGAGGGTGGCCGACCAGGTGACCCGGCCCAGCGCGGCGTCCCGGTCGGTCTCGCTGAGCTTGCCCCGGACCACGCCCTTGTTGAGCGAGGTCTTGACCGCCTCGCAGACCTTCGCGGACTTTTCCGCGCCCCGGGTCACCGAGATGACCTCGTACCCGGCCTTGGCGAAGACCTCGATGATGCCGGTGGCCATGGTGCCGGAGCCGACGATGCCGACCTTGGCGATGGCCCGCGCGCCGTCGGCGAGCGAGGCCTCCGTCGCCACCGGCGTCTGCTCGTCCGGTACGACCTTCGGCGAGCCCGGCCGCTCATAGGTGTAGAAGCCCCGGCCGGACTTTCGCCCGAGCAGCCCGGCGGTGACCATCTGCTTGATCAGCGGCACCGGGGCGTGCCGGCGGTCCCGGCCGCCGCGCCGGTACATGGTGTCCAGGATCTCGTACGCGGTGTCCAGGCCGATCAGGTCCATCAGCGCGAGCGGGCCCATCGGCAGGCCGCAGCCGAGCTTCATGGCGGCGTCGATGTCCTCGCGGCTCGCGTACCGCGCCTCGAACAGGCTCACCGCGTGGTTCAGGTAGCCGAAGAGCAGCGCGTTGGCGATGAAGCCGGCCCGGTCGTTGATGGTCACGTCGACCTTGCCGAGCCGCGTGCAGAGCGCCTCCACGTCGGCCACCACGTCGGCGGAGGTGACCACGGTGCGGACCACCTCGACCAGCTTCATGATCGGGGCCGGGTTGAAGAAGTGGATGCCGATGACCTGGTTGGGCCGGGTGGTGGCGACCGAGATCTCGGTGACGCTCAGCGAGGAGGTGTTGGTGGCCAGGATGGCCGCGGGCTTGCAGACCCGGTCCAGCTCGGCGAAGATCCGCTGCTTCAGGTCCAGGTGCTCGGGCACCGCCTCGATCACCAGGTCCACCGAGTGCAGCGCGCCCAGCCCGACCTGGAAGTCGACCCGGCTCAGCAGGGCGTCCCGGTCGGCCTCGGCGAGCTTGCCCTTGGCCACGGCGCGGTCGGTCGATCCGGTGAGGGTGGCCCGGCCACGCTCCAGGGCGGCCGCCGAGATCTCCACGGCCACCACGTCGATGCCGTTGCGGGCGAACACCTCGACGATGCCGGCACCCATGGTGCCCAGACCCACCACACCCACCCTGGTGAACTCGCGCGCCACGACCGGCCTCCCCTTGGTTGACTCCGCCGTTGCCGACATGAACGGCCGCTAAGGTTATGCGCCGGAGTCTGCCACGTGACTCTACGTTGTCGAGACGCCGTGGGATATTTCACGACGTCCGTCACTCTCCGCCCCGGGCACGGCCGCCCCGAGGGTGCTCCGCCACCGCAGGCCGGGCACCGACGCCCGCCGACGCCGCCGGGTCAGGCCTCCGCCGGCGTTGCCGGGTCAGGCCTCCGCGGGCGCCCCGACCAGTGTCAGCAGCTCCGCGACGAACTCGGCCGGCCGTTCCAGATGCGGGCTGTGACCGCAACCGGGCAGCACCACCTCCCGGTACGTCCCGCCGGCGGCCGCGTACCGGTCCAGCACCGCCCGGGTCTGGCCCACCATCGGCTGGGGCGGACAGTCCGCCGCTCCCGGCCAGCCCGGCACCGCCCCCAGCGACCCCAGATAGGCCAGGTCGAACAGCGAGGTGTCCGAGACGATCACGTCGGCGTCGCCGCGTACCCAGGTCACCAGCGGCTTGGCCGAGACGTCGACCAGCTCGTCGGCGACCCGGAACCAGGCGGGGGCCAGCGCGTTCAGCACCCCGCGCTGGCCGGCCGCCGTTCCCGGCCAGTGCGCGGAGGTGACCGCCGTGCCCGGGTAGTTGTCGTCCCCGGTGGCGGTGGTGAGCATACTGTCCAGCAGCAGGTCCTCGTCCTCGCCCAGCGACGCCGGGTCAGCCACGTACGCCGCACGCAGCACGTTCCGCGGGCTGGTCGGGCCCTCCTCGCCCCGGTCCTGCGCGGCGAGCCGGGCGACGAAGTCGGGGTTGGCGGTGCCGCCGCCGGTGCCCGCGAAGTCGGGCGTGGTCGGGGTGCCGTCGAGGTCCCGGGTCCCGCCGAACCCGTACGGGGAGACCGGCGCCTCCAGCAGCAGCCCGGCCACCCGCTCGGGGTGGTCGACCAGCAGCCGCATCGCCACCCCGCCGCCCAGCGAGTGCCCGACCACCACCGGCCGCGCGCCGGGGGCGAACAGCCCGGGGGCATCGAGCAGGGCGGCCACGTCGTCGGCGAAGTCGGCGAGGCCCCGGGTCGCGTCGACCGGGGCGGTGGCGGTGTCCCCGTACCCGCACAGGTCGGGCGCGACCACGCGGAGCGTCTCCGGCAGCCGCCGCAGCAGCGGCTCCCAGAACGCCGACGACGAGACGTTGCCGTGGACCAGCAGCACCGGTACGCCGTCCGGCGGGCCGGCCACCCGCACCGACTGGGTGATGCCGTTGGCCTGGACGGTGTGCCGTGTGCTCCGCATCCGCGCATGCTGGCACACCGGCCCGACCCGGACCATGTGCCCGTTCCCCATCCCGGGCCGCTCCCCGGTGTGGACGGGCCCGGTGGTCAGGAGTGCGCGTCGACCGGGAGCGACAGGGCCTCACGCGGCACGGGCACCCGTGGGGCCGACGGCCGGGGCAGCGGCACGGTCGGCCGGTGGCTCGGGGCCGGGAGGCCGAAGCTCATCCCGACCGGGTCGGTCCGGGCCACGCCCGGGTCGAAGTAGCGCAGGTCGGTACGGCCGAGCCGGACCACGTCACCGTCGGAGAGCGGCACGCTACCGCTGATCCGCTGGTCGTTGAGCCAGGTGCCGTTGGTCGAGCCGAGGTCGGTCAGCCAGGACCCCTCAGGGGTCAGCTGCACCGTGGCGTGCCGCCGGCTCAGATGCGGGTCGGCGAGCACGATGTGGGCGGTCGGCGCCCGGCCGATCACCAGCGGGTCCCGACCGACGCGGAAGCTGAATCCGCGCATCGCCCCACCCGACACCGTCAAAAGCGGCATCAGCTCCGGATGTTCCTCCATTGACAGTCGTCCCTCCGGTCGCCCTGCGGCGTCAGCCTGCCAGCTCACCGTAATCGCCGTCACCACCGGGTGGTCACCCCCGCGACCCCGGCCGGCCAACTTCTGTTCGCCGTTTCGGATTCATTCACCAGTCACTTCCGTCGATCCCTCCGGACTTCCGGCGTCGCAGCCAGGGCAGGTCACGCGGGACGCCGGACCTACCGGCGAGTAACGTTCGGGTCTAGACTTCGGTCATGACGGCTGTGCATGTCCCGGGGACCCCGATCATCGAGGCCGGTCGGCTGGTGTCCACCAGCCCGGCCACCGGCGCCGAGGCCGGACGGCTCCCGGTGGCGACCGCGGCGGACGTACGGGACGCGGTCGAACAGGCGCGCGCCGCCGGCCAGTGGTGGGCCGGGCTGGGCTTCACCGGCCGCCGGCAGCGGCTGCTGCGCTGGCGCGGCGTCCTCGCCGGACGGATCGAGGAACTGGCCGAGCTGGTGCACGCCGAGGGCGGCAAGCCGGTCGGCGACGCGGTCGTCGAGATCCTCACCGCGCTGGAGCACATCGACTGGGCCGCCCGCAACGCCCGCCGGGTGCTCGGGCCGCGCCGGGTGCGCACCCGGCTGATCCTCGCCGAGTTCGCCGGACACCTCGAATACCAGCCGTACGGGGTGGTCGGGGTGATCGGCCCGTGGAATTACCCCGTCTTCACCCCGATCGGCTCCGCCGCGTACGCCCTCGCCGCCGGCAACGCGGTGGTGTTCAAGCCGAGCGAGTACACCCCGGCCGTCGGGCAGTGGCTGGTGGACCGCTTCGCCGAGGTGGTGCCGGAGCAGCCGGTCCTCACCGCCGTGCACGGGTTCGGCGACGTGGGCGCCGCGCTGTGCCGCTCCGGGGTCGGCAAGCTCGCCTTCACCGGCTCCACCGCCACCGCCAAGAAGGTGATGGCGGCCTGCGCCGAGACCCTCACCCCGGTGCTGCTCGAGGCGGGCGGCAAGGACGCGATGATCGTGGACGCCGACGCCGACCTGGACGCCGCCGCCGAGGCATGCGTCTGGGGCGCGCTGACCAACGCCGGCCAGACCTGCATCGGCATCGAGCGGGTCTACGCCGTCGACCCGGTCTACGACGCCTTCCTGGACAAGGTGGTGGCGAAGGCCGGCCGGCTCACCGTCGGCCCGGAAGGTGCCGACATCGGCCCGATCACCATGCCCGCCCAGCTCGACATCATCCGCCGGCACATCGACGACGCGGTCGCCCGCGGCGGCCGGGCGGTGCTCGGCGGCCCCGAGGCGGTGCGACCGCCGTACGTGCACCCGACCGTGCTGGTGGACGTCCCCGAGGACTCGGCCGCCGTCCGCGAGGAGACCTTCGGCCCGACACTGACGGTCAACCGGGTCCGCGACGTCGACGAGGCCGTCGAGCGGGCCAACGCTCTCCCGTACGGTCTCGGGGGTTCGGTCTTCGGCCGGAAGCGGGCGGTGGCGGTCGCGCGGCGGCTGCGCTCCGGGATGGCCGCGATCAACTCGACGCTCACCTTCGCCGGCATGTCCACACTGCCGTTCGGCGGGGTCGGCGACTCCGGCTTCGGCCGGGTCCACGGTGAGGACGGGCTGCGCGAGTTCGGCCGGGCCAAGGCGATCACCCGCCGCCGGGGGCCCTCCCTGCTGCCGTCGATGACCTTCGAACGCACCCCGGCCGACGTCGCCCGCCTGGTCAAGGCCGCCAAGCTGAGGTACGGCCGGGGCCGCTGACGGTCGGCGGACCCGGAATCAGAACAGCGTCAGCTCGTCGCGCTCGATGCCGCGCAGCTTGTCGTAGTCGACCACCACGCAGCGGATCCCCCGGTCGGTGGCGAGCACCCGGGCCTGCGGCTTGATCTCCTGGGCGACGAACACACCGGTGACCGGGGCCAGCAGCGGATCGCGGTTCATCAGCTCCAGGTAGCGGGTGAGCTGCTCCACGCCGTCGATCTCACCGCGCCGCTTCACCTCGACCGCGACCGCACCCTGGTTGGCGTCCCGGCAGAGCAGGTCGACCGGGCCGATCGCGGTCATGTACTCCCGCCGGACCAGCGTGAAGCCGTCGCCCAGGGTCTCCGGGTTGGCGGCCAGCAGCTCCTGCAGGTGGGCCTCCACACCGTCCTTACGCAGGCCCGGGTCGACACCCAGCTCGTACGAGGTGTCCTGGAAGATCTCCTCCAGGGTGATGCGCAGCTCCTCGCCGGCCTTGTTGACCACCCGCCAGACGCCGGGGGCCTCCTCCAACCGGCACGGCGGGCTCATCCAGTTCAACGGCTTGTACGCCCGGTCGTCCGCGTGGATCGACACCGAGCCGTCCGCCTTCACCATGAGCAGCCGGGTGGCCGGCGGCAGGTGTGCCGAGAGCCGTCCGACGTAGTCCACCGAGCACTTCGCAATCACCAACCGCACCCGACGAGGGTAGCCGAGCACCCGGCGCCCGCCGGCGAGCGCCACTGGCGTACCGGTGCGATATTGAGATCGTGCTCGAAGTCCTCACCGGTTCCGGCCTCGCCGCCTCGGCCGGCCTGAACGCCTACATCCCGCTCCTCCTCATGGGTCTGCTGGCGCGCTACACCGACCTGGTCGACCTGCCCGGCGGGTGGCAGTGGCTGGGTAACGGCTGGGTCATCCTGATCCTCGCCGTGCTGCTCACCATCGAGGTGGTCGCCGACAAGGTGCCGGTGGTCGATCACGTCAACGACGTGGTGCAGACGGTGGTCCGGCCGACCGCCGGCGGCCTGGCCTTCGGCGCCGGCTCCAGCTCGGAGACCGTCACGGTCAGCGACCCGGACACCTTCTTCTCCTCGCACCAGTGGGTGCCGGTGGTGGTCGGCGTCCTCATCGCGCTTGGCGTGCACCTGCTCAAGTCAGCGGCCCGCCCGGTCATCAACGCGACCACCGCTGGCTTCGGCGCCCCGGTCGCCAGCACCGCCGAGGACGCCACGAGCGCGGTGATGTCGGTGGTGGCGATCCTGCTGCCGGTGCTGGTGCTGGTGTTCCTGCTCGGTTTCGTGCTGTTCTTCGGCTGGTTCCTGCGGCGGCGCAAGGACCGGCGTCGGGAACGCGCGGCAGCCCGCGCGGCTGGGTTCCGGGTCTGATCCTTCCTGCCGTAGGCGACAGCCAGGACTCGGGTGATTCACACCAGATCGCGTAACCGGCGGTATCCGGCACGCTGCGATACCGCCATATCGCCGACACGGCGTCGATCACGGCCCGGCTAAGGAGGTGCCCGAGGCGTTGACCAGGGAGCCTCTCAGCTCAGGCCGTTGGCCTCGCGGATCACGGTGACGAGGTCGTCGATGATGCCGGTCAGCGCGAAATCCTTCGGGGTGAAGACTCGGGCCACACCGGCCGCCCGCAGCGCCGCCGCGTCGCCGACGGGGATGATGCCGCCGACCACCACGGGCAGGTCGCCCCGCCCGGCGGCGCGCAGCCCGTCCAGCACCGCCGGCACAGCGGCGAGGTGCGAGCCGGAGAGCACCGACAGGCCGACCAGATCCACGTCCTCCTCGACCGCGGCGGCGACGATCTGCCCGGCGGTCAGCCGGATGCCCTGATAGATCACCTCGAAGCCGGCGTCACGCGCGCGTACCGCGATCTGCTCGGCGCCGTTGGAGTGCCCGTCCAGGCCGGGCTTGCCGACCAGCAGCCGCAGCCGGCCGCTGCCCAGTTCGCGTGCCGTCGCGGCGACCCGCTCGCGGACCCCCGCCAGCCCCGCGTCCCCGCCCGCCCCGGCGGCGCCGGAGAGGCCAGTCGGGGCCCGGTACTCGCCGAAGACCTCGCGCAGCGCGCCGGCCCACTCGCCGGTGGTCACCCCGGCCCGCACGCACGCCAGCGTCGCCGGCATCAGGTTCGTCGTGGTCGCGGCGTCCGCGCGCAGCCGGGCCAGTGCCGCGGCCGCCGCGGCCGCGTCCCGGCGGGCCCGCCATGCGCGTACGGCGGTCGCGGCGGCGTCTTCGACGGCGGGATCGACCTGTTCGATCGCCTCGGCGCCGGCCGCGGTCAGCGGCGACGGTTCGGTCTCGGTGAACGTGTTGACGCCGACCACCAGATCGGTGCCGGCCTCCATCCGCCGCCGCCGGTCGGCGAGCGAGGCCACCAGCGCGCTCTTCAGGTAGCCGGTCTCCACGGCGGCCACCACGCCACCCATCTCCAGCACCTTCGCCAGCTCGACCCGGGCGCCGGCGACGATGTCGTCGACCAGCGCGGTCATCACGTGCGAGCCCGCGAAGAGGTCCGGGTATTCCAGCAGGTCCGACTCGTACGCCAGCACCTGCTGCATCCGCAGCGACCACTGCTGGTCCCAGGGGCGGGGCAGGCCGAGCGCCTCGTTCCAGGCGGGCAGCTGCACCGCGCGGGCCCGGGCGTCCCGGGAGAGCGTGACGCCGAGCATCTCCAGCACGATGCGCTGGACGTTGTTCTCCGGCTGGGCCTCGGTGAGGCCGAGCGAGTTGACCTGGACGCCGTACCGGAAGCGGCGCTGCTTCGGGTTCACCACGCCGTACCGGTCGCGGGTGATCTCGTCCCAGAGCGCGCCGAACGCGCGCATCTTGGCGATCTCCTCGACGAAGCGCACCCCGGCGTTGACGAAGAAGGAGATCCGCTGCACCACGTCGCCCATCCGGTCGGCGGGCACCTGGCCGGCGTCGCGCACCGCGTCGAGCACGGCGACCGCGGTGGCCAGGGCGAAGCCGACCTCCTGCACCGGCGTCGCCCCGGCCTCCTGCAGGTGGTACGAGCAGATGTTGACCGGGTTCCACCTCGGCATCTCGCGCAGCGTGTAGGCGATGACGTCCGCGGTCAGCCGCAGCGACGCCGCCGGCGGGAAGATGTACGTCCCGCGGGACAGGTACTCCTTGATGATGTCGTTCTGGGTGGTGCCGGCGCAGCGGGCCAACTCCGCGCCCTGCTCGGCGGCGACCGTGCCGTAGAGGCCGAGCAGCCACATGGCCGGCGCGTTGATGGTCATCGAGGTGTTCAGCTCGGCCAGCGGGAGGCCCTCGAAGAGCGCCCGCATGTCGCCGAGGTGCGCCACGGGCACGCCCACCCGGCCCACCTCACCGGCGGCGAGCTCGTGGTCGGGGTCGTACCCGGTCTGGGTGGGCAGGTCGAAGGCGACGGAGAGACCGGTCTGCCCCTTCGCCAGGTTGCGGCGGAAGAGCGCGTTGGTGGCCGCGGCGGAGGAGTGCCCGGCGTAGGTGCGCATCACCCAGGGCCGGTCGCGCTCCGGCAACCGCCCCGAGGGAGCCTTCTCGTCCATGGCCGGAGTCTAAGTTACCGTTCAGTAAAACGGGCTGTGGAAAACCACACAGGTCCATGGAGCGGACCACCGGGCACGAGCGGCGCGACATGTCCGAGACCACCACCCCCCGCGCCGCCGGTGGGTGTGCCCGAGTCGCACACTGGACGTCATGGAAGACGAGCTGGCGATCTCGGTCCGGGGGCTGCGCAAGGCGTACGGCGACAACGTCGCGGTGGCCGGCGTGGACCTGGACGTCCACCGGGGCGAGGTGTTCGCCCTGCTCGGCCCGAACGGCGCCGGCAAGACCACCACCGTGGAGATCCTGGAGGGCTACCGGCAGTGCGACGCCGGCGAGGTACGGGTGCTCGGCGTCGACCCGGCCCACCCGGACCCGGCCTGGCGCTCGCGGGTCGGCATCGTGCTCCAGGGCACCGGCGAGTTCGACGAGCTGACCGTCGCCGAGGTGATCCGGCACTTCGCCGGCTTCTACCCCGGCGCGGACGACCCGGACAAGGTCATCGAGCGGGTCGGGCTGGGCGCCAAGGCCAAGGCCCGTACGCACACCCTCTCCGGCGGGCAGAAACGCCGGCTGGACGTGGCGCTGGGCATCATCGGCCGCCCCGAACTGCTGTTCCTGGACGAGCCCACCACCGGCTTCGACCCGGAGGCCCGGCGCGAGTTCTGGGAGCTGATCCGGGACCTCGCCGCCGCCGGCACGACCATCGTGCTGACCACGCACTACCTGGACGAGGCCGAGGCCCTCGCGGACCGGGTCGGCGTGATCGCCGCCGGCCGGGTGGTCGAGGTGGCCCCGCCGAACCGGCTCGGCAACCGGCAGGAGGCCCTGATCACCGTCTCCTGGCGTACCCCGGAGGGAACGCTGGAGACCGCGGCGACCGCGACGCCGACGGCGCTGGTCGCGGAGCTGGCCGCGCGCTTCGGCGGCGAGGTCCCCGGGCTCACGGTGACCCGGCCGACCCTGGAAGACGTCTACCTGCGGATGATCGGACACTGATGACGACCACCACGAAGCCGGCGACCCCGGTCGCCGCCGCCGCCGCCGGAGCGCGTCGGCCGGGTGCGGGCACCCTGGCGCTGCGGCAGGGCCGGCTGGAGATCACCCAGTTCCTGCGCAGCCGGGAGTCCGTGGTCTTCACCATGCTCTTCCCGGTCGTGATGATTGCCATCTTCGCGTCGATCTTCACCTGGGAGATCACGCCCGGGGTGCGGTTCACCCAGTACTTCGTCACCGGCATGATCGCGACCGGGCTGATGACGGTGAGCTTCCAGAACCTCGGCATCTGGATCCCGATCGAGCGGGACCGGGGCGTGCTCAAGCGCTACCGGGGCACCCCGATGCCGAAATGGGTCTACTTCGCCGGCAAGGTGCTCATGGTGGTGGCGATCGGCGTCGCCGAGACCGTGCTGCTGCTCGCCGTCTCGGCCGTCTTCTTCGATCTGCACCTGCCCAGCACGGCGGGCAGGTGGCTGACCTTCGGCTGGGTCGCCGCCCTCGGGGTCACCGCCTGCACCCTGTGCGGCATCGCCATCTCGTCGCTGGCGCGGACCGCCCGCAGCGGCTCGGCGGTGGTCACCCCCGTGGCGCTGATCCTGCAGTTCATCTCCGGCGTGTTCTTCGTCTTCACCGGCCTGCCGGGCTGGATGCAGCAGGTCGCGGCGCTCTTCCCGCTCAAGTGGATGTGCCAGGGGCTGCGCGCCGTCTTCCTGCCGGACAGCTTCGGCGCCCAGGAGCCGGCCGGCTCGTTCGAGCTGGGCCGGGTCGCCCTGGTGCTGGCGCTGTGGTGCGTGATCGGCCTGGTCCTCTGCCTGACCACCTTCCGGTGGACCACCAAGCGCGACGGCTGAGCGGACGCCCCCGGCCGCCTCGGCCGGGGACGCCCTCCGCCCGACTCAGTACGGGTAGAAACCCTGGCCGGTCTTGCGGCCCAGGTCGCCGGCGGTCGCCATGCGCTGGAGCAGCTCCGGCGGAAAGAACTTCTCGTCCGCGGTGTCGGTGTAGATGTTCTTCGTGGCGTTGAGCAGCACGTCCACCCCGGTCAGGTCGACCGTGGCCAGCGGGCCCATGGCGTGACCGAAGCCCAGCTTGCAGGCGGTGTCCAGGTCCTCGGCGGAGATCACGCCGAACTCGACCAGCTTGACCGCCTCCATGGCCAGCGCGCAGATCAGCCGGGTGGTGACGAAGCCGGCGATGTCCCGGTTGACCACCACCACCGTCTTGCCCACCCCCTCGGCGAACGCCTTCGCGGTCGCCAGGGTCTCGTCGCTGGTCTTGTAGCCGCGGACCAGCTCGCAGAGCTTCATCATCGGCACCGGCGAGAAGAAGTGGGTGCCCACGACCGACTCCGGGCGCTCGGTGGCGGTGGCGATCTGGGTGACCGGGATGGCCGAGGTGTTGGTGGCCAGCACCGCGTCCGCCTTGCAGATCTTGTCCAGCGCGCGGAACACCTCGTGCTTGAGCTCGATCTTCTCGAAGACCGCCTCGACCACGATGTCCGCGTCGGCCGCCGCCTCCAGATCGGTGGTCGGGGTGATCCGGGCCAGCGTGGCCTCGACCTCGGACGCCTCGATCTTCCCCTTCTCGGCGAACTTCTCCAGCGACTTCCGGATGCCGTCGACGCCCCGCTTGGTGGCCGCGTCGTCCAGGTCCCGCAGCGTCACCTGCCAGCCCGCCTGCGCCGCGACCTGGGCGATGCCCGAGCCCATCAGCCCGGCACCGACGACCGCGAGTCGACCCGCCATCTGCTTCTCCCTCGCCTGATTGAGTGTCTGCCAGCACCCTAGTCGGCGAGCCTGAACGAGTGCTAAGGCACGGCTCCCGGACGGAGGTCTCCGGGGCCGGCGGCGAGGCGGTCGGTCTCGCGGGCGCCGCCGAGCGAGCGCCGCGCGAGCCGTCAGATGGCGAGATCCGGCTCCTCGGGCGCGGTGCCGCGGTCCACCTCCACGCCGAGCGCCCGCAGGTCGGCGACGAAGTCCGGATAGCCGCGGTCGACGTGGTGCACGTGGGAGACCTCGGTGACCCCCTCGGCGCAGAGCCCGGCGATGATCAGGCCAGCGCCGGCCCGGATGTCCGTGGCGCGAACCGGGGCGCCGGAGAGCCGTTCGCGACCGCACACCAGGGCGTGGTGGCCGTCGGTCTTGATGTCCGCGCCCAACCGCATCATCTCGTTGGCGAACATGAACCGGCCGTCGAAGATGTTCTCGGTGATCAGGGACGCCCCGTCGCTCACCGCGGCCAGCCCGATCGCCATCGGCAGCAGGTCGGTGGCGAAACCCGGGAATGGCAGCGTCACCACGTCGACGGCCGCGGGGCGGTCGTCGACGCGTACCCGGAAGGCGTCGGCCCGGGTCTCCACCAGGCCGCCGGCCGAGACCAGCTTGTCCAGCGCGACCTCCAGGAACGCCGGGTCGATGCCGGTCACCGTCACGTCCCCGCGGGTCATCGCGGCGGCGAACGCCCAGGTGCCGGCGACGATCCGGTCGCCCACCGTGGCGTGCCGCACCGGCTGCAGCTCGGGCACCCCGACGATGTGCAGGGTCGAGCTGCCGGCCCCCTCGATCCGGGCGCCCATGCAGTTCAGCATGGTGCAGATGTCGACGATCTCCGGCTCCCGGGCGGCGTTGTCGATCGTCGTGGTGCCGCCGGCCAGCACCGCCGCCATCACCAAATTCTCCGTGGCGCCGACGCTCGGGAAGTCCAGCACGATGTCGGCGCCGTGCAGGCCGTCCGGGGCCTCGGCGATGACGAAGCCGTGCTCGCCGGAGATGTCGGCACCCATCCGGGTCAAGCCGGAGATGTGCATGTCCAGGCCGCGCGAGCCGATGGCGTCCCCGCCGGGGTGGGCCACCCGCACGTACCCCCGACGGGCCAGCAGCGGGCCGAGCACGCAGATCGACGCGCGCAGCCGGCGGACCAGGTCGTAGTCGGCCTCCGCGCCGGGCTGCTCCGGCACGTCGATGACCACCGACCGGGAGCGCTCCACCCCGCCCCGCGCCACCATCGGGTCGACCGGGTCGTCCTCGGCGAACCGGACACCGCAGCCCAGCCGGCGCAACACCTCCCCCATGATGGCGATGTCGGTGATCCGGGGGACGTTCGTGATCACGCTGCGTCCGGGGGCGAGCAGCGCGGCGGCCATCAGCTTCAGCGCCGAGTTCTTCGCACCGACCACGTGCACCGTGCCGGCCAGCCGGGCCTCACCGAGCACCCGGATGACGTCGACGTCGTTGACCGCCGGGTCACCGGCGTCGCCCGGCCCGACCCCGGCCGGCCAGCCGGCCTGGCCCGGCCGCGCCGGGATGGTCAGGTCCGGTATCCGTAGGCTGTGCGTCATGGCCGTCCACCTCACGCGCATCTACACCAAGGCCGGCGACGCCGGCATGACCAGGCTGAGCAACAACGAGCAGGTGCCGAAGACCGATCCGCGAATCGCCGCGTACGCGGACGTGGACGAGTGCAACGCCGCGATCGGCGTCGCGCTCGCCCTCGGGCAGCTCGACGACGAGCTGCGGGCGGTGCTCGGGTCGATCCAGAACGACATGTTCGACGTCGGGGCGGACCTGGCGACCCCCGTGGAGCCGGAGCCGGCGTACCCGCCGCTGCGGGTCACCGAGGCGTACGTCGAGCGCCTCGAGGGGTGGTGCGACGAGTACAACGCGCGCCTGAGCAAGCTCGACTCCTTCATCCTCCCCGGTGGCACCGCTGGCGCGGCGCTGCTGCACGTGGCACGGACCATCGCCCGGCGCGCCGAGCGGGCGGCCTGGGCCCTGATCGCGCACGATCCGGACCGGACCAGCACGCTCCCGGCAAAGTATCTCAACCGGCTCTCCGATCTGCTCTTTATTCTGTCAAGAACGGCAAATCCGAACGGAGATGTGCTATGGGTGCCGGGCGGGAAGCGCTGACCGCCGGGACCCTGCACCACGTGGAGGTCTGGGTACCCGACCTCGCCGCCGCCAGACACAGCTGGGGCTGGCTCCTTGGCGAGTTGGGCTGGACGCCGTACCAGGACTGGCCGGCCGGCTGCTCCTGGCGGCTCGGCCCGACGTACCTGGTGATCGAGGAGTCTCCCGCGCTCTCCGGACGGCTGCACGACCGGCTCGCGCCGGGCCTCAACCACCTGGCCTTCCACGCCGGCCCGCCGGCCGCGGTGGACCGGCTGGTCGCGGCCGCACCCGGGCACGGGTGGGAGCTGCTCTTCCCGGATCGCCACCCGCACGCCGGCGGCCCCGGGACGTACGCCGCCTACCTGGCGGACGGGCAGGGGTACGAGGTGGAGCTGGTCGCCGCACCCGACTGACCGGTCACCCCGGCCCGGCGTTCAGAACAGGGCACCCCGTCGGGCCGGCGCGCTGTGGCCGGCGCCGGGCCGGCGGGAACCACCCCGCCGGCTGCGCCGGCGACCTCCCCGGACCGGACCGGAACAGGCCCGCGCGGCCGGGCGGCGCGCCCGGCGTACCCGGAACCGGTGGCCGACAGCGGCGGCGACCGCCGCCGCGACCAGCACCCCCGCGACGGCCGGCAGCGCCGTCGGCGCCGCGCCGACCGCCCAGCCGAGCAGCACCGTCCCCGGCACCCAGACCGCCACCGCCAGGCCGTCGAAGAGCACGAACCGGCGGTACGGCAGCCCGGCCGCCCCGGCGACCCGGGGCACCAGGGTACGGACGAACGCGGTCCACCGGCCCAAGCAGCACCGCCGGGCCGCCCCGCGCGGCGACCAGGGTCTCGGCGCGCTGCCAACGGCGCTCCCCCACCCAGCGGCCCAGCCGGCCGCGCCGCAGCCGGGGCCCGAGCAGCCGCCCCTCCAGGTAGCCGAGCTGGTCCCCGGCGAACGCGGCGAGCGTGGTGACGGCGAGCGCGAGGCCCAGGTCGAGACGACCGGCCCGGGCCAGCAGGCCGACCGTCAGCATGGTGGTGGCAGCCGGCAGCACCAGGCCGACCAGCAGGCCCACCTCGGCGGCGAGCACCGCCGCGGCGGCGAGCAGCACGTAACCCGGCGGCAGGGTGTCGAGCCGGTCCAGCAGGGAATCCAGGAGGGTCACGTCAACCAGCGTGCCGCGCCGGGGCGGCCCCGCCGTCCTCCCAGCGGCCGGCCCGGATCCTCCAGGTGGCCGGCCACCCCCTTACGGGCTGTTTCCCGAGGCACCCCAGAGGGGGTTGAAGTCGTCGTCGACCAGGCCGAGCCGGTGCGCCAGCACCGCCGCCTGCACCCGGTTACGCAGCTCCAGCTTCTCCATGGCGGCCGACACGTGCGTCTTCACGATGGTCACCCCCAGGTGCAGCCGCGCGCCGATCTCCACGTTCGACAGCCCGGCACCGACCAGCGCCAGCACCTCCCGCTCCCGGGGGCTGAGCAGCCGCAGGCCCGCCGCGCGCGGGTCCGGGTGCGGCCGCCGGTCCCGGTCGTGGGCGGCGAGCGCCCGACGCAGTACGCGGGCCAGCACCGGCGGCGCCAGCAGGGTCTCCCCCCGCGCCGCGCGGCGTACCGAGTCGATCAGCTCCTCCGGGGCGCCGTCCTTCACCAGATAGCCGATCGCGCCCGCGCCGAGCGCCCCGTACACGTTGACGTCGTCGGCGAAGGTGGTCAGCACCAGTACCCGGGCGGACGGCTGCCGGTCCAGGATCCGCCGGGTCGCCTCGATGCCGTCCATCCGGGGCATCCGCAGATCCATGAGGATCACGTCCGGCCGCAGCCGCTCGGCGAGGCGTACCGCGTCGTGGCCGTTCCCCGCCTCGCCCACCACCTCGAAACCATCGGCCGTCCGCAGCAGCAGCCCGACCCCGGCCCGGACGAGCGTCTGGTCGTCGACCACGAGCACCCTGATCATGCGTTCTCCCTGATCGGCAGCCGGGCCTGCACCCGCCAGCCACCACCCTCCGCGCCCGTCGCGGTGAGCGTGCCACCGAGCAGGCCGACCCGCTCCCGCATCCCGCTCAACCCGTACCCGGACACGGGCAGCGCCGGCCCCGGCCGGCCGCGGTCCGGCTCGACGAGCTGGTGCCGCACCGGCCCGCTGTCCAGCACCTCGAGCAGCAGCGCACCGTCGACGCCCCGGACGTCCACCGAGGCGATCGCCCCGGGTCCGGCGTGCTTGAGGGTGTTGGTCAGTGCCTCCTGCACCACCCGCGCGGCCGTCGTCCCCACCACCAGCGGCACCCCGGCCAGCGCGGACGACACGGTCACCTGGACCGCCACGCCCGCCTCGCGGACCCGCCGGGCGGCGTCCCGGATCAGCTGCTCCGGCTCCACTTGCGGGTCGGTCGGCTCCACCGCCTCCGGGTCCCGGAGCACGTCCAGCAGCTCCCGCAGCTCGTCCAGCACCTGCCCGGCCGTGTCGCGCAGTTCACCGAAGGCGGACACCGCCTCGTCGGTGCGGCCGGTGTGCTGCACGGCGTACCTGGCCGCGCCGGCGCGCAGGGCGATCGCCGCGATGTGATGGGCCACGATGTCGTGCAGGTCCCGGGCGATACCCGCCCGCTCGGCGAGGCGGGCCGCCCGGGTCTCCGCCGCGCGGCGCTCCTCCACCTCCCGGGCCCGCTCCTCGGCCGCCGCCGCGGCCTGCCGCACCCCGCGCAGGTACCGGCCGAACGCCACCGGCGCGGCGACGACCGCGGCCAGGACGACCAGGCGGATCACCCCCGTGCCGCCGGAGAGGACGCCCGCGTTCCCCCGGTACAGGACGTCGACCAGCGTCGCCCCGAGGTAGAGGGCGTACGCCGCCACCGTCGCCGACCGGCCGCACCAGTACCCGACGTAGCCCAGCGCGACCGCCCCGGCGAGCTGCGGGACGCCGCCACCGGCCAGCGTCACCGCGCCGCCGACGACCATCAGCGCCGACTCCGCGAGCAGCACCGGCCAGGGCCACCGCCGTACGGCCACCAGGGCGAGCCCGGCGAGGACCGCGAGGACCGCGAGGACCGCCGCCCACTCCTCGCGGGCCACCCCGGCCCGGGCCATCCAGCTGCTGGCCAGCCCCAGTCCGGCTGCGACCAACCCGAGCAGCAGCTCCCGCCACCAGCCGCGCCACCCACCCGTCACCTGGCCAACCATACGGAGGAGCAGCCCCGCCGGCGGCCCTCCCATCGGCCGCCGCGCCTCCTCCGGGTGGCCGGTAAGCCGGCCGCCGGCACGAGGGTTGCCCCGCCGTCCCGCGCCTAGCGTCGACCAGCGTGATCAGCGACGCGCCGACCTTCCTCACCCAGTTCGCCCGACACCCGCTCGCCACCGGCGCGGTGCTGCCCAGCGGGCCGACGCTGGCCCGGGACATCACGGCCGCGGTGCCGCGGGCGGGACATCCGCTGGTGGTCGAGCTCGGCCCCGGGACCGGCGTGTTCACCCGGGCGATCCAGCGACGGCTGGCCGGCCGCGGCCACCACCTGGCGGTCGAACTCAACCCGACGTTCGCCACCGGCCTGACCCGCCGGCACCCCGCCGTCGAAGTGGTCCGCGCCGACGCCGCCGCGCTCGGAAAACTGCTGGCGGAACGCCGGCTGGCGTCGGCCGACGTGGTGGTCAGCGGGCTGCCCTGGGCCGCCTTTCCGGCCGGACGGCAACGGGCGATCCTCGACGCGGTGGTCGGGGCGCTCAACGCCGGCGGGGTCTTCACCACCTTCGCGTACCGCCACGCCCTGCCGACCCGCCCGGCCCGGCGCTTCCACCGGCTGCTGGCCAGTGTCTTCGACGAGGTGACCGTGGGCCGGACCGTCTGGGCCAACCTGCCGCCGGCCCTGGTCTACCACTGCCGCCGCCCGCTCCGCCGTGAACTCTGACCGGCCGGGTGCTGCGCGTCTCGCGGTTGCTCCTTGGTTGCTGTTGGGGGCTGGGGGCGAGGGTGACCGGCTCCGGGCGGTCAGGCTTGATCCCTGCTCTCCGCTCGGGGGCCGGGGGGCGACCGTGCCCGGCTCCGGGCGGTCACGCTTGATCCCTGCTCTCCGCTCGGGGGCTGGGGGCGGTCACGCTTGATCCCTCCTCTCCGCTCGGGGGCTGGGGGCGACCGTGCCCGGCTCCGGGCGGTCACGCTTGATCCCTCCTCTCCGCTCGGGGGCTGGGGGCGACCGTGCCCGGCTCCGGGCGGTCACGCTTGATCCCTCCTCTCCGCTCGGGGGCTGGGGGCGACCGTGCCCGGCTCCGGGCGGTCACGCTTGATCCCTCCGCCGGTCACGGTCGCCCCCAGCCCCGTCGTGTGCCTTCGCCGCCTGTGCGTTGCGGTCTTCCTTTGGTACGTACCGGCGTGCGGCTGATCTTGGGCAGTTTCGTTCGCTGTTGACAGGACGTGTCCACGGTCTGGAGAGGCCAGCATTCAGAGACACTGCTGGCCGGCACCCGTCTTGGGGTGCCGGCCAGCGGCATGTTCACGTTCTTTTGGTTGTCAGCTGTTTGGGGTCAGCTGTGGTGTCAGCTGTTCCAGTGCTGGGCGACGAGGTCGGCGGCCTGCTGTTCCCACTGGGCGTAGGCGTCCGGGTAGGCCGACACCTGCACGGTCTGGGCGGCCTTGGTCAGCGGCATGTCCTGCCAACCGTCGATCTGCTTCAGGCCCTTCTCGAACGCCAGGGTCGCGTACTCCGGGTCGGTGATCTGCTCCGGCGTACCCCAACCCGAGCTCGGGCGCTGCTGGAACAGGCCCAGCGAGTCGTGGTCATTCTTGTCGCCGAGGTGGCCCAGGTTCTCCAGCTTCGACTCCTGCAGACTCGTGGCGATCGAGATCACCGCGGCCCGCTCCGGCAGCCCGGCCTTCTTCGTGGCGGCGATGATCGCCTTCGCGTTGGCGGTCTGCTCGTCGTTCAGGGTGATCTTCGACTGGGCGCCCTGCACACCATGCGGAACCAGCTTGCCCATGTCCGGCTTGTCGGCCTGCACGGCCGCGACGGGCTTGGCAGCGGTGGCCGGGGCGTCGGCGTGGGCGGCGATGGGGCCGGCGAACACACCACCGGTGAAAGCCAGACCAGCAACGCCAAGAACGCTCTTACGCAGGATCGTGTTCATGATCAAAGCTCCATTCGGGGGTTGGCGCACACACCGATGGGGGTCGGCTACATGTGCGCAAGCACCGTCAGGCGCTCAAAGAAGGGGGGGAAAGTCTGTCGACCAGCAGCTCGCGGGGCGGATCGCCTCTTCGCGGCGCCGGGACCATATCCAACGACCGGCGGCCCGCCATCATTCCGGGCCCGACCACCCCACCACACAGGGCGGCTTCCTCGGTCGCGAGTCATGTGCAACGACCGGGGGCCCGCCAACATTCCGGCCTGGCCGACCCCGCCTCACGGGGCATCGGTCGCGTGGTTCATCTACAACGACCGGCGGTCCATCGTCATTCCGACCTGGCCCACCCGGGCGACCCCGGCTCGCGGGGTGCCTTCCTCGGCCGTGCACCCGTGTTCAACGACCCCCGGCCGCCCGAAATTCCGGGCCCAGGACGCCGGCCGTCACCCGCAAACCGGACACCACCCACCACAACCCCGGCCAAGTGGCCGACGCCCTCCGTTGATCCACTCCAGATCCCGCCAACGGCGATATCCATCACCCACGACACCACCACATACCGCACACGAAGTCGATCACCGGGCCCTGCCCCACCACGGAGGCGACACGTTCGGGGAAAGTGGCCCCTCAGAACGCCGCGAGGCCCCACTTTCGGCGAAACTGCGCCCCGGAGCACACGCGGCGAACCGAGGACAGGCCAGCCAAGGCCAACCAACCACGGGGAGTCAGCCCGCGCCAGAGGCACGAACTGCGCAGCCCACACGATCCGGACGGCGAATGCCACGACGTACACCAGACGCGGACCACGCAGGCCGCACATCCGAACGGGCGCCGGACCACGACGCGAGGTGTGGCCCGGCGTGACCGGCGCAGGGATCAAGCCTGACCGCCCGGAGCCGGGCACGGCGGGCCACACCCCACCCCGCAACCACGGTCGGCCATTCACGACGGGTGCATGGCGGGCCATACCCGCACACCGCGACCACAGCCGGCAGCGACCCATGACGGGGCAAGGCGGGCCCACTCGCGCACCGCGACCACAGTCGGCAGCCACTCACAACGGGTGCACGGCGGGCCCACACCCCAAGAGCGACCAGAACCGGACCCGCCGCGACCACCCGAGGCGGCGGCTCAGGCGGCGGGCCAGTCCTGGGAGGCCAGACGCGGCGAGGCCGCCCCGGGCGGGGCGGCCTCGAGCCAGGAGAGGAAGCCGGTGACCGTGGATCGCGCCATGGCGATCTCCACCGGTGCGTGGTTGCTGGTACAGCGCAGGATCACCCAGTCGGCCGGCATGGAGAACCGTTCCTGCTCCTCGGGCAGCCGGCGGCGCTCCACGGCGAGCCGCTTACGGGAGAGCACTCGCTTGGGCCGCAGGGCGAAGCTGAACATGCGGTACCAGCGAAGTTCGTCACCGACGAAACGGCCGAAGCCGGGTGACCAGCCTCGGCCGTCAAGGATCGTGGAGACCCGGACACTGAGCCGGATGATGCCTCCGCTGCGGGTGAACAGGGCCCGCCGAACGAAGAGGATCAGAAGCGCGGCGAGCACGACCGCGACGCCGATTCCGATCCCTTCCACGATCTCCATCGGCGGGTCGGCTCAGCGCGCCGGGGTGGCGGGGGTGGCGCTCTCGGCGAGGACGGTGACGCCCGCACCGGTCACCGACAGGAAGCCGCCGGCGACGTCGTACGCGAGCTGCTGGCCGCCGGCCTGCTTGATGCGTACCTGGCTGGGCTCCGCGAGCTGGCCGAGCAGGGGCGCGTGCCCCGCCAGCACACCCAGCTCACCTTCGGTCGTCCGGGCGACGACCATCTCGGCCTCGCCGGACCAGACCTTCTCCTCGACGGCTACGAGCTCGACGTGAAGCTGCTGTGCCACGCTGTCTCCTTGCTGCGGCGGCGGATTGCCGAAAGTCTAGTCGTGGTCTCGAGCCCCACCCAACGCGGGTGGCGAGAGCTGCGCCACGTCACGGCAACGGACCCCGGCACCCGCTGGGTCCGTTGGCGCTCAGGTTAGCTGGTCTTCTGCTTGAACTCGGGGTGCTCCAGCATGAACGCGTCGATCTGTTCGTTGCGGAGCGCCGCGAAGAAGTCGTCGGCGGCCGGGAGTAGCCGCTCCCCCTTGTACGCGGAGCCGGTGCCGATGCCCGCGCCGGGCAGCTTGATCGTCTGGATGGAGTCCGCGCGGATGTTCTTCAGGGCGAGCGCGAAGTCGACCACGCTGTTGCCGCGGCCGTTGAAGATGAGCGACTCCCCGGCGGCACGCAGCACCTTGTCCAGCTTCACCGGGTTGGTCACCACGTCGGCGCTGAACGCCTGGCTCACCATCGCCTTGATGAACTGTTGCTGGTGCCGCTGCCGGCCGTAGTCGGCGTCCGGCACGCCGTTGCGCGGGTAGCGCTGCCGCACGTAGTCAAGCGCCTGCCAGCCCTTGAGGTGGGCGTTGCCCTTCTTGTACTCGGCCTGCGGGCCGAGGTAGCCGCCGCCGCCCGGCTTGAGCTGGCGCATGCTGCCGTCCGGCTGGCGGTGCTCCGACTTCACGTCCCGCTCGATGTACATGTCGACGCCGCCCATCGCGTCGACGATCTTCCGGAAGCCGGTGAAGTTGATGATCGCGCCGGCGTCGAAGCGCTCGATCCCGGTGACCTGCTGGACGGTCTTCGCGAGCAGTTCGAAGCCCTGGGCGGGGTCCGGGTTCCGCCCCGACACCACGCTGCCGTGCGACATCGCCGCGTTCAGCCGGTCGGTGCCGCCCGAGTAGTCCGCCTTCGGGAAGGCCGGGATGTCGACCCGCAGGTCGCGCGGCAGCGAGAAGAGATAGGCCCGGTCGAGGCCGGCCGGCACGTGCAGGACCATGATCGAGTCGGACAGCGGCCGGGTCTCCGCATTGCGCGGGTCGATGCCGACCAGCAGGATGTTCAGCGGGCCTTTGATGTCGCTCTTCTTCTCGGTGGCACCGGCCGCCTGGTCGCCGAAGAGGTCCCCCTTGCCGACTGCGCCCTCGTAGCGGGCCACCAGCGCGTGGTAGCCCACCAGCACGCTGCCGCTGAGCACCATGAGGACCACGCCGAAGATGGTGCACACCCGGGCCCAGCGGGGCACGCCCCGCCACATGGACCGCTTGCCGCCGCGCGTGCCGGCCTTAGCCACGAGCTTCTCCAATCGTCGCGCCCACGACTGGTAGACGGGCGGGCGGATCCGTTTCGTTGCGAGAGATCAACGTTGATGACGTGAAGGCGTGTCACGAACGGTACCGCGCGGTCGAGCGAACCGCTTGCCGGGCAACCGGACAGCTGGTATGGGCCGGGCCTGAACAGGCGGAGGCCGCCCCGACATCTGTCGGGACGGCCTCCGTGGACTGTGGCAAGGGTCTCAGCCCTCCATCAGCTCCTTGGCCTTGCGCTCCAGGTCCTCAAGACCGCCGCACATGAAGAAGGCCTGCTCGGGGAAGTGGTCGTACTCGCCCTCGCTGATCTTCTTGAACGCCTCGATGGTCTCCTTGATCGGGACCGTCGAGCCCGGCACGCCGGTGAACTGCTCGGCGGCGTAGGTGTTCTGCGACAGGAAGCGCTCGATCCGCCGGGCCCGCTGCACGGTGATCTTGTCTTCCTCGGAGAGCTCCTCGATACCGAGGATGGCGATGATGTCCTGCAGGTCCTTGTAGCGCTGCAGGATCCGCTTCACCTCGGTGGCCACCTGGAAGTGCTCAGGGCCGACGAACTCCGGGGCGAGGATCCGGGACGAGGACGCCAGCGGGTCCACGGCCGGGTAGATGCCCTTGTCGGAGATCGACCGCTCCAGGTTGGTGGTCGCGTCCAGGTGGGCGAACGTGGTGGCCGGCGCCGGGTCGGTGTAGTCGTCGGCGGGCACGTAGATCGCCTGCATCGAGGTGATGGCCTGGCCCCGGACGGAGGTGATCCGCTCCTGGAGCTCGCCCATCTCGTCGGCCAGGGTCGGCTGGTAACCCACGGCGCTCGGCATGCGGCCGAGCAGCGTGGAGACCTCGGAACCGGCCTGCGTGAAGCGGAAGATGTTGTCGATGAAGAGCAGCACCTCCTGCTTCTGCACGTCGCGGAAGTACTCCGCCATGGTGAGCGCGGAGAGGGCGACCCGCAGCCGGGTGCCCGGCGGCTCGTCCATCTGGCCGTAGACCAGCGCGGTCTTGTCGATGACGCCGGATTCGGTCATCTCGGCGATGAGGTCGTTGCCCTCACGGGTGCGCTCACCCACGCCGGCGAAGACCGAGGTACCACCGAAGTTCCGGGCAACGCGGGTGATCATCTCCTGGATGAGCACCGTCTTGCCCACGCCGGCGCCGCCGAACAGGCCGATCTTGCCGCCCTTCACGTACGGGGCGAGCAGGTCGATGACCTTGATGCCGGTCTCCAGCATCTCGGTCTTCGGCTCCAGGTCCGCGAAGGCCGGGGCCTTGCGGTGGATCTGCCAGTGGTCGTCCGGGTTGAGCGTCTCGCCCTCGGTGAGGTTGAGGCACTCGCCGATCGCATTGAACACGTGGCCCTTGACCGCGTCGCCGACCGGCACGCTGATCGGCGAGCCGGTGTCCCGCACCTCGGTGCCGCGGACCAGGCCGTCGGTCGGCTGCATCGAGATGGCGCGGACCAGGTTGTCACCGAGGTGCTGGGCGACCTCCAGGGTCAGCGTCTTCTGGCCGCCGGACAGCGTCACGTCGACGTGCAGGGCGTTGAACAGTTCCGGCATGGCGTCGCGCGGGAACTCGGCGTCGACGACCGGGCCGATGACCCGGACCACGCGACCCGTGGCCGTCTTGGTCTCTACTGGGGCAGTCATCACACTTCACTTCCCGACGCGGCGAGCGCGTTCGCGCCGCCGACGATCTCGCTGATCTCCTGGGTGATCCCGGCCTGGCGGGCCGTGTTCATCTCACGCGTGTACTTCTCGATCATCTCTTCGGCGTTGTCGGTGGCGCTCTTCATCGCCCGTCGGCGGGCCGCCGACTCGCTGGCCGCCGACTCCAGCAACGCCGCGTAGATCCGCGTGTTGATGTACTTCGGCAGCAGCGCGTCGAGCAGCGCCTCCGCCTCCGGCTCGAACTCGTACGCCGGGAGCAGACCCTCGGACCGCGGCCGGTCCTCGACCTGCATCGGGCCGATGATCCGCGTGACCGGCGTCTGGGTCATCAGGGACTTGAACTCGGTGTAGACGATGTGCAACTCGTCGATGCCGACAACCCCGTCCGGCCCGGCCCCGCCGTCCACGTCGTCCGCGCCGGCCGTGAACGCCTTGATCAGCGTCTCGCCCACCTCGCGGGCGTCGGAGAACGCCGGCTGCTCCGAGAAGCCGGTCCAGCTCGCCGCGATGTCCCGGTTGCGGAACCGGTAGAAGGTCACGCCCTTACGACCGATGACGTAGAGCACGGGCTCCTTGCCGTCGGCCGCGAGCCGGGCGATCAGCGACTCCGCGGTCCTGATCGCGTTGGAGCTGTAGCCACCGGCCAGACCGCGGTCGCTGGTGACCAGCAGGACGCCCGCCCGCCGCACCCGCTCGCGCGGGGTGAGCAGCGGGTGGTCGATCCGCGCGTTGGACGCCAGCGCCGTGAGCACGTCCGTGATCGCCTTGGCGTACGGCAGGGACGCCTCCACCCGAGCCTGGGCCTTGGCGATGCGGCTCGTCGCGACGAGCTCCATCGCCTTGGTGATCTTCTTCATCGACTTCGCCGAGCGGATCCGTTGACGAAGAACGCGAACCTGGGCGGCCATCGTCAGCTCTCAGCCGGGCGGTCGGTCGAGCCCTCGCGGAAGCGGGTCACCGTCTCGCGGGTCTCCTCGCCCTCCAGCGGCGTGGCCGGGGCCTCGTTGATCCGGACCTCGTCCTCCTTGCCGAGGAAGAGCTGCTTGAACTCGGTGATGGCCGAGTCCAGCGAGCCGATGATCTCGTCGTCCCACTTGTTGTCGGCGATCCCGGCCAGGACACCCTCGTGCTTGTGCCGGAGGTACTGCAGGAACTCCGACTCGAAGCGCTTGATCTCGCCGACCGGGATGTCGTCCAGCTTGCCCTCGGTGCCGGCCCAGACCGAGACGACCTGCTCCTGCACCGGGTACGGCGAGTAGTTCGCCTGCTTGAGCAGCTCGACCAGGCGGGACCCGCGCTCCAGCTGAGCGCGGGAGGCCTTGTCCAGGTCGGAGGCGAAGGCGGCGAACGCCTCCAGCTCGCGGAACTGGGCCAGGTTGAGCCGGAGCGAACCGGCGACCTTCTTCATCGGCTTCACCTGGGCGGCGCCACCGACCCGGGAGACCGAGGTGCCGACGTTGATGGCCGGCCGGACGCCCTGGTTGAACAGGTCGGTCTCGAGGAAGATCTGGCCGTCGGTGATCGAGATGACGTTGGTCGGGATGAACGCCGAGATGTCGTTCGCCTTGGTCTCGATGATCGGCAGGCCGGTCATCGAGCCGCCGCCCAGCTCGTCGGAGAGCTTGGCGCAGCGCTCCAGCAGCCGGGAGTGCAGGTAGAAGACGTCACCCGGGTACGCCTCGCGGCCCGGCGGGCGGCGCAGCAGCAGCGACACGGCCCGGTACGCCTCGGCCTGCTTGCTCAGGTCGTCGAAGACGATCAGGACGTGCTTGCCGCCGTACATCCAGTGCTGGCCGATGGACGAGCCGGTGTACGGGGCGAGGTACTTGAAGCCGGCCGGGTCCGAGGCCGGGGAGGCGACGATGGTGGTGTATTCCATCGCGCCCGCCGCCTCCAGCGTCCCCTTGATGGAGGCGATGGTGGAGGCCTTCTGGCCGACAGCGACGTAGATGCAGCGGACCTGCTTCTTCGGGTCGCCGGAGCGCCAGTTGTCCCGCTGGTTGAGGATGGTGTCGAGGGCGACCGTGGTCTTGCCGGTCTTCCGGTCACCGATGATCAGCTGGCGCTGGCCACGGCCGATCGGGGTCATCGCGTCGACGGCCTTGAGACCGGTCTGCAGCGGCTCGTCGACCGACTTACGGGCCATCACGTTCGGGGCCTGGAGCTCCAGCTCGCGGTAGCCCTCGTTCGGGATGTCGCCGAGGCCGTCGATCGGCTGGCCGAGCGCGTTGACCACGCGGCCGAGGAAGGCGTCGCCGACCGGGACGGAGAGCACCCGGCCGGTGCGCTTGACGCGCTGCCCCTCCTCGATACCGCCGAAGTCACCGAGGACGACGACACCGATCTCCCGGACGTCGAGGTTCAGCGCCACGCCGAGCGTGCCGTCCTCGAACTCCAGGAGCTCGTTGGTCATGGTCGAGGGAAGACCCTCGACGTGGGCGATGCCGTCGCCGGCATCGGCGACGGTGCCGACCTCCTCACGGGAGACGTCGGCCGTGTAGGAGGAGACGTAGCGCTCCAGGGCGCCGCGGATCTCCTCCGTCGAGATGGTCAGCTCGGCCATCCTCTGCTTCCTTCAAGTATCAGGGGCCCGGGATACCTAGTACCGACCGGTCCGATGGCGTCGAATCAGGGCTGCGGAGACGCTGGTCAGCGCTTCGCGAGCGCGTTACGGGTCTCGTTGAGGCGGCGCAGGACGGTGCCGTCGTACAGGTCGGAGCCGACCCGCACGCTCACCCCACCGAGCACCTCCGGGTTCACCGTCTGCTTGACGGAAACCTCTCGACCGTACATCGCGGAGAGGCGGGCACCCAGGCGTCGCTCCTCCTCGTCACTCAGCGGGGCCGCCACGGTCACGTACGCGACCTGACGGTCCCGCCGGTCAGCGGCCAGCTCGACCAGCCGGGTGAGCGCCCCGACGAAGGAGCGCCCCCCGAAGCCGGCCAGCGCGGCCTCGACGAGACGGACGGTGACCGGCCGGGCCTTGCCGGCGAGCAGCTCGCGGGCCAGGGTGGCCCGCCGCTCGGCCGGGGCCATCGGATCGGAGAGCGCGTTGGACAACTCGGCGGAAGCGGAGACGACCTGGCCGAAACGGAACAGCTCGTCCTCGACCTCGCCCAGCTCGCCGGCCTTGTCGGCGCTCGCCAGGACCGCCTCGATGCCGAGCCGCTCGGTGCCGTCGAGCAACTCCGACGGCGCCGACCAGCGGCCCGCGACCAGCGCGGTGAGCAGGTCGAGCGCGTCCGCGCCGACCTTGCCGCGCAGGATGCCCGTGAGCAGGCCGGCCCGGTCCTCACCTGGACGCGCCGGGTCCGACAGCGCCCGGCGCAGCCGCGGCTCGCGCCGCAGCAGGACGGCCACGGAGAGGATGTCGTCGGCGGTGGCGGCCACCGCCGACGGCTCCGCGCCGCGGGCGTACGCGTCGAGGCGCTCGGCCCCGACCTTGTACGACTCCCGGCTGGCGGCCTGCATCAGCGGGCCCCCGCGCTCTCGAGGCCGCTCAGGAACCGGTCCACGGTGCCCTTGCGACGCGCCTCGTCGGCGAGCGACTCACCGACGATCTTGCTGGCCAGGTCCACCGCGATCGTGCCGACCTCGGCGCGGAGCTCGCGCACGATGGTGGCCCGCTCGGCGGCGAGCTGCTCCTTGCCGGCCGCGATGATCCGGTCGGACTCCTCCCGCGCCTTGGCGAGAATGTCCTGGCGGATCCCCTCGGCGTCGGCCCGGGCGTCGTCACGGATCTTGGCGGCGTCGGTCCGGGCCTCGGCCAGCTGCGCGCGGTACTGCTCGAGCAGCTTGTTGGCCTCGGCCTGAGCGGCCTCGGCGCGCTTGATCCCACCCTCGATCGCGTCGACCCGGGCCTGGAACGTCTGCTCCATGCGCGGGAAGACGAACTTCATCAGCACGAAGCAGAGCACGATGAAGGCGATGCTGCCGACCACCAGCTCCTGCCAGAGCGGCAGAATCGGGTTGTGGGATGCCGCACCACCACCCTCAGCGGCGAGGTAGAACATGGTAAACCTCCCGGTCTAAGGGCGGGATCAGGACGGGGTGCCGGCCCAGATGAAGCCGAAGGCGATGCCCAGCAGCGCGAGCGCCTCGATGACGGCGAAGCCGATCCAGACGTACGGCAGGGTCATCCGGGACGACTCCGGCTGCCGGGCGGTCGACTGGATGTAGGCGCTGAAGACCAGGCCGACGCCGATACCGGGACCGATGGCGGCGAGGCCGTAGCCGATGGCGGCGGTGCTGCCGGAAACCGCGGCGAGAACGTCCATGGGTTTGGTTCCTCCTGGATATCACGCGTGACGATCACGCGGGACGACAACGGTTGGTGCGGTGGATCAGTGCTCTTCGGCGAGCGCGCCCTGCATGTAGCTGGCGGTCAGCACGGTGAAGACGTAGGCCTGCAGGACGATCACCAGGAATTCGAGGAAGGTGAGCGCGATGGTCATCACCCAGGACAGCACCGAGACCGGCGCCAGCCAGGCGTTCGCGCTGATCATCGCGAAACCGCCCAGCGTGAAGACCAGCAGGAGCATGTGGCCGGCGAACATGTTCGCGAAGAGACGGACGGCCAGCGAGAACGGCCGGACCAGGAAGGTCGAGAAGAACTCGATCGGGATCAGCAGCGGCAGGATGTACCAGGGCGCCGGCGGGATGAGCGAGTTCTTGAAGTACTTCACGAAGCCGTGGTGCCGGATGCCTACGTAGTTGAACATCACGTAGGTGATCGCGGCGAGGAACGCCGGGAAGGCGATGTGCGAGTTCGGCGAGATCTGGAAGAACGGGACGATCGCGAAGAAGTTCGTCAGCAGGATGAAGCAGAACAGCGTGGTGAAGTACGGCGCGAACCGCACCCCCGCGTGCCCGATCATGTCCACCGCGATGTTGTTCCGCACGAAGCCGTAGATCGACTCGGCGAACCACTGCTTCTTCGTCGGGACGAGCTGCGGGTTCCGGTAGCTCACCAGGAAGAAGATGATCAGGATGCCGACGGCGACCCAGACCATCGCGGTGATCTTCGTGAACCAGAAATTGTCGTGCGCACCCCAGGGCAGGATGCTGGGCAGGTAGAAGTCCTCCACACTGGGTGGGAATTCCGCCTGGCCCTGAGCCAGGACGTTCGCCTGTCCGAACACCGCGTCCCTTCCTAAGTAGGCGTGCCGAGTCGGCGGACGACCAGGATGATCCCCCCGGCCATGCCGAGCACGACGCCGATCCCGGTGGCGATGCCCCCGGTATCGAGCCACTGGTCGACCAGCCAGCCGATGAAACCCCAGACGAGCATGCCCCCGATGAGGTACGAGAGCGCCGTCCAACCCTGACCGGCACCGGACGGATAGTCCTCCGGGCCGCCAGCGCTGGGGGGTTTCTGGTCACCGGCCATGACGGGGCGAACGATATCAGTCGAGAAGACGAGGCTGTGCCTCACCCCCCGCACAACCTGGTTGTGTGGGACACGGGTGGGCGAAGTCGTCTGGAGGCACGCTACTCCCCTTCCGCCACTGAGAGAATGACCGATCGCGGACACATCGGCGCGCCGTCCGAAACGTGGGACGGCGCGCCGGATCTCCGCAGGTCAGCGCCGGGACCGCCGGGCGTGCACAGTGGTCAGCCACCAGATGTGCGCCCCGGTCCAGACCAGCACGCCGGCGGCGATGCCGAGGCAGAACGGGATCAGTCCCGGCCAGCCGGTCGACGCCACCCCGATCATCACCGCCCCGAGCAGGGTCATCTTGGCGACGTACGCGCCGAGCCCGAAGGGCAGCACGAGCTGCGGGTCGCGGGCGTCGGCCCAGGCCAGCGCGACCGTGGTGAGCGTGTAGCTGAGCGCGGTGACGGCCACCCCGGCGGCCGCGCCGAGCGCGCCGTCCGCGCCCCGGGTCACCCCGCCGATCACCCCGGCCGCCGCCGCCAGCACCGCCGTCGAGATCAGCAGGACCGGGAGATGGCGCAGCCGCCAGCCGCGGTCCTCGAGCGCCTCCGCCGCGCGGGCCCCCGGCTCAGCCACGGGGGTACGCCGGGAACGCGGTGACCAGCTCGGTCACGTCGGCGGCGGTCCGGGTCAGCTCGTCGGCGCCGCCCGGGGCCGCCGGATCGGTGCGGACCGCCCGGGCGATCAGCGTGGCGATCCGCCGCATCTCGCCCTCCCGCATGCCCTGGGTGGTGACGCTCGGCGTGCCCACCCGGATGCCGGAGGCGACCATCGGCTTCTGCGGGTCGTACGGGACGGCGTTCTTGTTCAGGGTGATGTTCGCGGCGTCGCAGCGCGCCTCGGCGTCCGCCCCGGTCACCCCGACCTCGCGCAGGTCGATCAGCGTGAGGTGGGTGTCGGTGCCGCCGGAGACCGGCCGCATCCCCTCGGCGGCCAGCCCGTCGGCGAGCGCCTGGGCGTTGCTCACCACCTGGGCGGCGTACGCCCGGAACTCGGGCTGGGCAGCCTCGCGCAGCGCGACCGCCTTGGCGGCGACGGCGTGCATCAGCGGGCCGCCCTGGGTGAACGGGAAGACCGCCTTGTCGATCCGGGCGGCCAGCGACTCGCGGCAGAGGATCATGCCGCCGCGCGGGCCGCGCAGCGTCTTGTGGGTGGTGGCGCAGACGACGTCGGCGTACGGCACCGGGGACGGGACCGCCCGGCCGGCGACCAGCCCGATGAAGTGCGCCGCGTCCACCATCAGGTAGGCGTCGACCTCGTCGGCGATCTCCCGGAACCGGGCGAAGTCGATCAGCCGCGGGTACGCCGTCGCGCCGCAAATGATCATCTTCGGCCGGTGCGCCAGGGCCAGGTCGCGTACCTCGTCGTAGTCGATCAGCTCGGTGTCCCGCCGGACTGTGTAGCTGACCGGGTGGAACCACTTGCCGGAGAAGTTCACCCGGCTGCCGTGGGTGAGGTGGCCGCCGTGCGGCAGGTCCATCGCCAGCACGGTGTCGCCCGGCTGCACCAGGGCGGCGTACGCGGCCAGGTTGGCGCCGGCCCCGGAGTGCGGCTGGAGGTTGGCGTGCTCGGCCCCGAAGAGCTCCCGGGCCCGGGCGATGCCGATCTCCTCGGCCCGGTCCACCTCGGCGCAGCCGCCGTAGTAGCGCCGGCCCGGGTAACCCTCGGCGTACTTGTTGGTCAGCGTGGAGCCGAGGGCCGCCAGCACCGCCGGGGAGGTGAGATTCTCGCTGGCGATGAGTTGCAGGCCGCCGCGCAGCCGTGCCAACTCCCCCAGCACCACCCCGGCGATCTCCGGGTCCTCGGTGCTGAGCTGCTGGAAGTCCGGCCCCCAGAACGTGTCTCTGGTGTTCTCCACAGCGTAGGAGTCTACGGAGGCCCGCACCGGGAGCTGTGCCATGCCTCGGCACCGGCGCCACGGGCCACCCGGTCAGTTCCCCGAGCGGGGGCTGGTGCGCTCGAAGGCGACGGTCTGGCTGGGCGGCACGAAGTCGCGTACCGGCTGGTCACGCAGCGCGTACGCCAGCAACCGGCCCACCGCGGCGATCTGCCGGGTCTGCACCCCACCGCCGACGGCGTCCCGGGGATTGTCCGGGTTCGCCGCGATGGTGGCGACGGCGAGCTGCGGGGTGAAGGCGACCACCGTCTCGGTCTCGTTCCGCTCCGCGCTGCCGGTCTTGCCGGCCACCGGCCGGTTCAGCCCGGGCGCCAGCTCCTCGGCGGTGCCGCCGTCGCAACGGCGATACATCGACTGGTCGCCGACCGGACAGCGGGCCGCGTCCGCCGCCGCCCGGGCCACCTCGGTGTCGAGCGCCTGCCGGCAGTCCGGGTTTCCGGCGGCCAGCTTCCGTCCCGAGCTGTCGGTGATCGAGGCGACCGGGGTGGGCCGGCACCAGACGCCCTCGGCCGCCACCGTCGCGTACGCGTTGGCCAGGTCCAGCGGGGTGGTGGCGACGACGCCCAGGGTGAACGGACCCCAGCTCTTCGCCCCCTCGCGAGCCAGCCGGGCGTCGTCGGCCGCGCGCAGCACGATGCCGAGCCGCTCGGCCATCTCCACCACCCGGTCCGCGCCCACCCGCTCGGTCAGCCAGGCGAAGTACGTGTTCACCGACCGGCCGAACGCGTTCCACATGGTGCGCGGGCCGTCCATCCAGTCCGGGTTGGCGTTCGCCGGGCACCAGTGGCCGCCGCACGCCGCCGGTCCGGGTCCGGTGGCGTAGCGGGTGACGTAGACCGACGGGGCGTCGAACTCGGTGTCCAGCGGCAGCCCGGACTCCAGCGCGGCGAGCATCGTGAAGAGCTTGAACGTCGACCCGGCCTGGTAGCCGACGATGCCGCCGCCACCGGCGATGAGCTGGTTGACCGTGTTCGGGTAGTTCTCCTGCCCCTCCGGGTTGGCGGCCACGCTGTAGTTCCGGTTCACCGCCATGGCCAGCACCCGACCGGTGCCCGGCTGGACCACGGCGGTCGGCGCGGCCCGTTTGTTGGTGACCGGGTAGATCTCCAGCACCTGCTCGGTCGTCTTGCGCTGCACGTTCGGGTCGAGCGAGGAGACGATCGAGAAGCCGCCGCGCCGGAGGGTGCGCTGCCGCTCCTCCGCGGACGCCCCGAAGGCCGGCTGGTTGTTCCACCACTGGGTGAACCAGTCGCAGAAGAAGCCCCAGTCGTTGTGGTCCTTCGAGATCGCCGCGCAGTCGTTCGGGGTGGCGCTGGGCTTCAGGGCGAGCTGCTCGGCCTTCGCCCGGGCGGCGTCCTCGGCCGCCACCTGGCCGGTCTCCACCATCCGGTCCAGCACGTACGCCCGGCGGCCCAGGGCCGCGTCGGCGTCCCCGTTGATCGGGTCGTCGGTGTCCGGCGAACGGACCAGCCCGGCGAGCAGTGCCGCCTGGGCCAGCGTCAGCTTGGCCGGGGTGGTGGAGAAGTAGCGCTTGCTGGCCGCGCCGACGCCGTACGCCCCGGCGCCGAAGTACGCGATGTTCAGGTAGCGGCTGAGGATCTCGTCCTTGCTCAGCTCCCGCTCCAGGGCCAGCGCGTACCGCATCTCGCGGATCTTGCGGCCCGCGGTGACCTCGGTGGCCCGGGCCCGCTGCGCCTCGGTCAGCCGAGGATCGCTGGCCAGCGCGTTGCGGACGTACTGCATGGTCAGCGTCGAGGCGCCCTGCCGGGTCCCGCCCTCCCGCTGGTTGACGGTGAAGGCCCGCACCACGCCGCGCACGTCGACGCCGTGGTGCTGGTAGAACCGGACGTCCTCGGCGGCCACGATGGCCTGCCGCATCACCGGCGCCACCTCGGCGGCCGGCACGTCCATCCGGTCCTCGACGTAGAACGAGGTGATCAGGGTACGGCCGTCGTTGGCGTAGAGGTTGGAACGCTGGGCCGGTTCCGGCGTCCGCAGCGACTGCGGCAGCTCGGCGTAGGGCACCAGCCCCTTGAAGCCGAGCCCGAAGACCAGCGCGGCCGGCAACGCGGCCGCCGCCAAGGCCAGCCCGGCGAGCACGCCGGCGAGCAGGATGGTGAACAGCTTGTCGAGATGGGCCCGGTTCATCAGCTCTCCCCGCAGGAGCCGGCTGTACGAGACCTCTTCAGAATGACGCGAATAGGGCTTTTCGCCGCCACCTTCCCCAAAACACGCAGGAATTTCGCGAGGAAGGATGAAGGTGGACAGAAACCCCTACACGGAGCGGGCGGGGGGACTCAGGGCAGCAGCGCGGCGGCCAGCGGGTGGACGGTCTCCTCGATCTCGTCGGCCACCCGGCTGAAGCACTGGTCGCCCCGGCCCCACGGGTCGTCGAGGTCGTCGCCAGGCAGCGGGGCCGCGCCCTGCCGGGCCGCCTCCGCCGCCACCACCAGGGCCACCCCGCGGGCGTACACCGCGTCCGGGGTGGCCGCGGCCGGAGGCAGGACGGAGGCCTCCACCCCACCCAGCAGCCGGCCGAACTCCCCCAGCACGAAGGTGCGCGCGGCGGCGTCCGGGCGCAGCGCCACCACGTACTCCTGCTGGTCGGCGGTGGCGGTGAGGACCAGATCGGCGGCGTCGATCAGGTCGGAGCGGAGCTTGCGGGCGGCGAAGCCGGCCACGTCGCCGCCGCGGGAGATCACCTGCCGGGCTGCCGGCGGGTTCATCTCCTCGCCGGCGTGCCAGCCGCCGGTGCCGGCGCTGTGGCTGTGCAACAGCTCGTCGGAGCGCTCCGGGTCGGCACCGAGCCGGCCCAGCCGCTCGCGGACGGCGAGCATCAGCAGCCGCTCCGCCATCGGCGACCGGCAGATGTTGCCCATGCAGACGTGCAGGACGGTGAACGGGGGCACTCAGAACCCCCGCTCGTCGAGCATCTCCGGCACCACGTCGCGCAGCTTCTCCAGCGACACGGCGCCCTGGCGCAGCACCCGGGGCACCTCGCCGGTGAGGTCGACGACAGTGCTCGGCACCGGGTCCAGGGCCGGGCCCGCCTCCAGATAGGCCCGCACGCCGTAGCCGAGCTGGTCGCGGGCCTCCTCGGCGGTGAGCGCGGCCGGCTGGCCGACCTTGTTGGCCGAAGCCACCGCCATCGGGCCGGTCTCCCGCAGCACCTCGAGGGCCACCGGGTGCAGTGGCATGCGTACGGCCACCGTGCCGCTGCTGTCGCCCAGGTCCCAGGACAGGCTCGGCGAGTGCTCCACCACGATGGTCAGCGCGCCCGGCCAGAACGCCTCGACCAGGTCGCGCGCCGCACGCGGCAGCGAGAAGACCAGGCCGTCGAGGGTGTGCCGGGAGCCGATCAGCACCGGGGGCGCCTGCCGGGCGCCACCCTTGGCGTCGGCGAGCGCCTTCACCGCGTACGGGGTGAAGGCGTCGGCGCCGATGCCGTAGACCGTGTCGGTCGGCAGGACGACGAGTTCCCCGTTCTTGACCGCCTCGATGGCAGCGGCGATGCCGCGGTCCCGATCGGCGAGCGACCGACAGTCGTAGAGCATCACGAGGAGCCAGTCTGCCACGCCGCGTCGGGCTCGGCGTGCTGGCCGTCCGCCCGGCGGGACGCGGTGGCGAACCGGGGCCGGCCGACCAGGTCCCGGTGCTCCTCGACCCGCTCGTACCGGCCGTCGGCGGCGAGCAGCGCCGGCACCGCCGCGCCGTGGGTGTCGTCGTGCTCCACGCCGAGCGCGCCGCCGGGCCGGAGCAGCGCGGCGGCCCGGGCGACCACCGGCCGGATCACGTCCAGCCCGTCCGCGCCGCCGAAGACCGCCTCGTCCGGGTCGTACCCGGCCACCTCCGGGGACACGGCCACCGACCGCGGCACGTACGGCGGGTTGCAGAGCAGCACGTCGACCCGGCCCACCAGGTCGGCGAGGAGCTGCGGGTCGGTGACGTCGGCGGCCACCACCTCGATCGGGGTGTCCCCGGCGGCGGCCCGGTCGGCGACGTTCCGGCGCAGCCAGGCCAGCGCCGCCGGGGACCGCTCCACCGCCACCACCCGGGCCTGCGGCAGCTCCTGGGCCACCGCCAGGGCGATCGCGCCGGAGCCGCTGCACAGGTCCACCACCAGCGGCGAGCGGTGTTCCCGGCCCTGGGCCACGCCCCAGCCGGCGAGCAACTCGGTCTCCGGCCGCGGTACGAAGACCCCGGGGCCGACCGCCAGCGCCAGGTGCCGGAACCCGGCGGTGCCGGTGAGGTGCTGGAGGGGTTCCCGGGCCACCCGGCGCGCCACCAGCGCGTCGAACCGGTCACGTTGCCCGGGGGTGAGGCCCTCGGCCAGGGCCAGCCGGCCGCGCGGCACGTCCAGCACGTACGCGGCCAGCTGCTCGGCCTCCGCCCGGGGCGCCTCGACCCCCGCCGCCGCGAGGGTTCGGGCCGCCCGGGCGACCGCCAACGAAGGCCGCTCGCGTTCCGTCCCTTCGGACGGGTGTTGCGGGAGGTGGGTCACGACATAATCATGAAGCGTCGCGGGTCACATCACGAGCGGGTGCGTTCGGGCGCACACCACAGGGAGGTTTCGAGTGGGCTGGCTCGACCGGGTCGACGACCAGGTTGACGCCCTCCGGCGCGCTCGGGCGTTGCAGGAGGCGAGCCGCTCGGCGGAGGCGGTCGCCCTGCTCGACCGGGTCGTCCGGACCACGAGCGATCCCTGCACCCGCGCGGACGCGCTGGTCCAGCGTCTCTGCGCGGTGATCAATCTCGGTCGGACGGCGGAATACACCCGGGCCATCGAGGACGCCTCCGCCGCCGTCCGAGACCTCGCGGAGCCGTACCTGCACGGGCACCTCAACGCCCTGGCGGCGCTCGCCGCGCACCACCAGGGGGCGCTGGACCGATGCGTTACCCACCTGGTCAAGGCCTCCCGCTGGCTGACCGCCGACGACGACCCGGACCGGGACACCGCCTGGGGCTGGCACGACCTGGCGATGGCCTACTCCTACCTCAGCTTCCACGGGCACGCCCTCGGCGCGATCGAGCGCGCCCGCCAGGTGGGGCTCGCCGCCGGCATCCCCGAGGAGACCTTCGCCGCCCCGGGCATCCGGCTGCGCAACGCGGTGGCCCTGGACCACACCGGCGACAGCGACGGCTGCCTTCGGGTGCTGCGCGACGTGGCTGGGGACTTCAACCGCTTCCTGCACAGCGGTCGGGCCAGCAACATCCGGCCGAGCAGCCTGGCCGCGTACGGCTACGCCGTCGCCCGGCGGGCCGCCCTCGGCGACCAGCCGGATCCCGGCGGCGACGCCGACCCCGACCGGCTGCTCGGGCACGGCGGCGACAGTGCCCGCGCGCGGGACATGCGCCAGCTCGGCCAGGTCTGCCTGGCCATCGCCGACGGCCGCCCGATCGAGGCGGTGACCCGGCTGGACACCTCCCGGGTCTCCGTCGAGACGCTGGGCGCGGCCGAGCCGCCCCGGCTACGCAGCATCGCGCTGGCCCGGGCCGGCGACCACGCCGCCGCGCACCGGGCCGATCGGTACGCGTTCCGGCTGGCCGCACAGCGCAACGACCGGCTGCGGGACGTCTACATCGAAGGCATCGCCGCCCGGATCGACCACGAAGAGGTGCGCCGCGAGGCCGCCCGGTACGAGGGCGAGGCGCTCACCGACCCGCTCACCGGGCTGCCCAACCGGCGCCGGCTGGAGCGCTACATCGGCGCCGTGGTGTCCCGGGGCGAGCGGGTGGTGATCGGCGTCTGCGACCTGGACGGCTTCAAGGCGGTGAACACCCGGCACGGCCACCACTCCGGGGACCTGGTGCTGCAACGGATCGCCGGGGTGATCAACCGGGTGATGCGCCGCGGGGACTTCGTGGCCCGGTACGGCGGGGACGAGTTCGTCGTGGTGCTGCCCGAGGCGGGCATGTCCGAGGCGGCCGAGGTGGCCCGCCGGATCCAGGCGGCCGTCCGCACCGAGGACTGGGAGTCCCTGGTCCCCGGCACCCCGGTCGGGGTGAGCATCGGCTTCGCCGAGGTGAGCGGGGGCTCCGGGGCGAGCGTCCGGGAGGCGCTGGGCGCCGCGTTCGAGCTGGCCGACCGGGAGATGCTGCGCGCCAAGGACCGCCTCCGCGCCTCCTGACCCACCCGCACGCCGCCCCCGCGGCGCCGTGCCGCGCCCGTGCCCCCGCGCCGGGCCCCGTGGGGCTAGTTCACGGACAGAGTGGCTATCCGGCGCGGAATGGCCACTCTTTCCGTGAAGCTGGCCCCAAGTCGCGCGCAGCGGCGCGGCGGGCGGCAGGGCGTCAGCGGCGGGTCAGTTCGGTTTCGCCGGCCAGGCGGGCGGCGCGGTCGGCCTCGGTGAGGGCGTCCAGGACCCCGTCCAGCTCACCGGCCAGGGCCAGATCCAGGTTGTACGCCGTGTAGCCGATCCGGTGATCGGTGATCCGGTTCTGCGGGAAGTTGTAGGTGCGGATCCGCTCCGACCGGTCCACGGTGCGGACCTGCGCCTTCCGGGCGTCCGAGGCGGCCGCGTCGGCCTGCTCCTGGGCGGCGGCGAGCAGCCGGGCGCGCAGGATGCGCATCGCCTGCTCCCGGTTCTGCAGCTGCGACTTCTCGTTCTGGCAGGAGACCACGATCCCGGTGGGCACGTGGGTGATCCGGACCGCCGAGTCGGTGGTGTTGACCGACTGGCCGCCGGGCCCGGACGAGCGGAACACGTCGATCCGCAGGTCGTTCGGGTCGATGGTGAGGTCGACCTCCTCGGCCTCCGGCAGCACCAGCACGCCGGCCGCGCTGGTGTGGATCCGGCCCTGCGACTCGGTGACCGGGACGCGCTGCACCCGGTGCACGCCGCCCTCCCACTTGAGCCGGGACCAGACGCCGTTGCCCCCCTCGGGCACGCCCTTGGTCTTGATCGCCAGGGAGACGTCCTTCACGCCGCCGAGGTCGGAGTCCTGCGAGTCGATCACCTCGGTGACCCAGCCGTGCCGCTCGGCGTACCGGGTGTACATCCGGAGCAGGTCGCCGGCGAAGAGGGCCGACTCCTCGCCGCCCTCCCCCGCTTTGATCTCGACGATGACGTCCTTGGCGTCGTGCGGGTCCCGAGGGATCAGCAGCTCCGCCAGCCTCTCTTCGAGCGCCGGCAGGGACGCGGCGATCGCCTCGGCCTCGGCGGCGAAGGCCGGCTCCTCGGCGGCCAGCTCGCGGGCGGCGGCCAGGTCGGCCCGGGCCTGCTCCAGCTCGCCGGCGGCCTTGTGCAGCGGGACCAGCTCCGCGTAGCGCCGGCCGACCCGCCGGGCGGTGCCCTGGTCGGCGTGGATCGCGGGGTCGGCCAGCCGCTTCTCCAACTCGGCGTACTCGTCGAGGAGGGCGGCCAGGCGCTCACTGCTCATGCTGCGGATGCTCCTTGGACGACCGGATGGGGACAGGGACAAGCGGGCGGAAACGGACGAACGCCCGCGTCCGGCACGGAGCCGGACACGGGCGTCGTCGGAGCAGCTACTTTGCCTTCTTGGCCTGAACCTTGGCGTACTTCTGCTGGAACTTGGCGACCCGACCGGCGGTGTCGAGGACGCGCTGCTTACCGGTGTAGAACGGGTGGCAGGCGCTGCAGGTCTCGACGCTGATCTGACCGCCCTTGGCGGTGCTGCGGGTCGCGAACGTGTTGCCGCAGGAGCAGCGGACCTCGGTGGTCACGTACTCCGGGTGGATGTTGGGCTTCATCTCGCCTCGGTCCTTTCGTGGGTGGTCGCCGGGTCGCCGTCGTCGCTCCCCGCCGTCCGCGAGAGGCTCGGGCGTGAACCGGAACCGGTGGCCGATTGACCAGTGTGCCATGGGCCTCCGCCGACCCGGCGAGCGGGCCGCACCGGAGGTCCGGCAGGCGCAACGCTCACCACCCGGTACGCATTCCCGCGCGGCTCGCGGGCATTCGTGAACCGGTCCGGGGATGGACCGGGACGAACGGGAGGTGCGGGATGTTCTGCCTGATCGCGACCCGTGGGCTGCCCGCCTCCGGCAAGACCACCTTCGCCCGCCGGCTCCAGCCCGGCGTGGTCCGGGTCAACCGGGACGACCTGCGCCGGATGATGCACGGCGAGCGGCTCTTCACCCAATGGGCCGAGGGGCAGGTCACCCGGGCCCAGCGGGCCCAGGTGGAGGCGCTGCTGGCGGCCCGGGTGAGCGTCTGCGTGGACGACACCAACCTGCGCTCGCGCACGTTGCGGGACTGGGCCGAGTTAGCTGAGCGGTTCGGCGCCGCGTTCGAGGTGCACGACTTCACCGACGTGCCGCTGGAGGAGTGCCTGCGCCGGGACGCGGCCCGGCCGGAGGCCGACCGGGTCGGCGAGGCGGCGATCCGTCGGCTGCACGAGCGCTACCTCGCCAACCGGCCGTTACCGCTGCCGGTGCCGACCGCCCGCACCGGCACCCCGGCCCGGGTCCACCCGCCCCACCCCGAGCCGCCCGCGATCGTGCTGGTGGACATCGACGGCACGGTGGCGTTGACCGTCTCGCGCAGCCCGTACGACATGACCCGGGTCGGCGAGGACGCCCCGAACGAGGCGGTGATCGCGGCGGTCCGGGCGATGCACGCGGCCGGGTACGGGGTGGTCTTCTGCTCCGGCCGGGACGCGACCGCACGGCCGGCCACCGAGGCCTGGCTGGACCGGCACGTCAAGGTGCCCTACCTGGCGCTGCACCTGCGGGCGGTCGGCGACCACCGCAAGGACGCCGTGGTCAAGCAGGAGATCTACGAGCGGGAGATCCGGGACCGGTACCGGGTGGTCGGCGTCTTCGACGACCGGCAGCAGGTGGTCCGGATGTGGCGCTCACTCGGCCTGACCGTCTTCCAGGTGGCCGAGGGCGACTTCTGACCGAGCACCCGCCGACGGGCTCCTCCCCCAGGTCAAAGGGCCCGTCGGCGGGTGGCGGCCGGCCTCCGGGGCCGCGGACCATGGCCGCGCCCCCGGGGGCGGCTCAGGCGGCGGGCGCCTCCGCCGCCGTCAGGGTGACCGTCGCCTGGGCGGGTACGCCGTTGACGGTCACGGCGAGCACCACCTGACCGCCGGGGCGCAGCGCGGTCAGCTGCCCCGTCGCCGGGTCGAACCGGGCCACGTGCCAGGGCTTCACCCCGTCGGCCCCACCGACGTGCAGGTTCGGCGAACCGGACCAGTCGGCGCTGACCGGTGCGGCGACCGGGACGGTACGGCCGCCGGGCTGGGTGAGCGTGGCCGTGACGGTCGCCGGGGCGCCCACCGCGACGCTGGCCGGAGCCGCCAGGGCGAGCCGGTCGACGTGGGCATGGAACTCCGCCTCGACCCAGCGCGGCCCGTCGGCCAGCGGGTCACGCCGGGCCCGCTCCGCCTCCTGCGCGGTCACCGGGTCGACGCCGAACTCGGTCCAGCCGGTGAAGCCGCCGAGCTGCGGCGGGGTGGACGGGTTCTTGCCCGAGTTGCCGTTGATCACGTACGGGACGCCGTCCACCCGCTCGGCGTGGAACGTGCCGACGTGCCCGTTGACCAGGAGCGCGCCCTTGCCCGTGCGGTGCTGGAAGTCGGCCAGCCACTGCTCCACCAGGGCGGCCTCCTTCCGGTCGCCGAGCTGACTGGCCTTGGCCGGGCTGGGGTCGCGGGGCGGGTGGTGGAAGAACACCGCGACCGAGCCGACGGCCGGGTCGGCGGCGGCCCGGTCCAGCGTGTCCCGCAGCAGCTTCACCTGGTCGAAGCCGCCGCCGCGCAGTGAGCCGCTGGCGGTGTTCAGCGTGACGAACCGGGTGCCCTCGTGGTCGAAGACCCGCGAGGTGTCGCCGAAGACGGCCTTGAAGTTGTCGATCGGGGCGCCCATGATCTCGTGATTGCCCGGGACGTAGTAGTAGGGCAGCTCGCCGCCCAGTTCCTCGTCGAGGATCCGCTTGGCCAGCGCGAAGTCCGCCGGGTACGCGGTGTCCACGAGGTCGCCGTCGATGATCACAAAGTCGGGCTTCGCCGCCTTGATCTCGCGGAGCGTACGGCGGGCCTGGGCGACCAGGTCGCTGTCCGGGTCGGCGGCGACGAACTGGGCGTCGGACATCACCGCGAAGCGCCAGGGCGCGCCGTCCACCGTGCCGTCGTGCAGCACCACCCGGTCGGTCAGCGGTGACTCGGCCGGCGCGTCCAGGGTGGGCGGCACCTTGGCCACCAGGTCGTCGATGACCACCTCGCTCCGGTACTGCTTGGCCGGGTCCGTCTCCGCCACGTAGAACCGGCGCACCCGGACCGGGTACTGCACGCCCGGCGGGACGGCGAACTCGACGTACCGCCACCCGGTCCAGGTGACGTACGGGCCGCGGAGCACGAACTGGGTGTCCTGGGCGTCGTGCAGGTGCAGGCTGGGCCACTCCCCGGCACCGTTGCCCTTGATCCACATGCCGAAGGCCTGCGGCTGGCCGGGCACCGGGATCCAGGCCGGCGGGTCGGCGTACGCGGCGCGGGTGCCGGTCGACTGGCTGAAGTCGTACGACAGCTTCAGGCCAGTGCCGGTGTGGCCCGGCGCCGGCGCGACCGACCCGCTGGCCCGGGCCTGGCTGAACTTCCAGGAGGCGGCGTCGTCGAAGCCGGCCACCGGCGCGTCGGCCAGCCCGACGGTTACCGGCAGCACGGTGGTCCGCGCTCCGACGTGGACGGTGACCAGGGCGGAGCCGGTGTCGCTGAGCGCCTTGACGGAGAGGTTGCCGTCGCCGGTCGGGGTGACCGCGAGGAGGTCGTGGTCGTACTCCAGGCGCAGGTCGGCCGGCTCGATCGGCGCGGTGTTGCCCTCGGCGTCGTAGCCGACCACGCCGAACAGGCCGGTGTCACCCTGCCGGTTGAGGCCGAGCCGGTCCACGGTTGAGTCGATCCGCTCTAGGGAACCGAGCACGGTCAGGTCGAGGGTGCCCCGGGCCGCCTCGTGCCAGGCGGTGACGGTGCTGCGGCCGGGCCGACCGGCCCGGAACACGCCCTCGTCGTCGACCGTGCCCTGGGCGGCTGGGTTGGCCCGCCACTGCGGCGCGCCGGCCGCCGGCCCGTACGTCTCGTCGTAGCCGGCTGCGGTGAGCCGGCGGGTGAGCCCGGGGAAGACCCGGTCCGGCCGCCCGCCGCGGACCGGGGCGACCCCCGGCGCGGCGGTCGGGTCACTCGCCGTCTCCAGCCAGTACCCGGTGAGCCGGCCGCTGCCCGGCGGGGCGTAGATGGCCAGGCCGTTCGGCACCGGCCGCTCGCTGCCGTCCGAGGGGCTGTTCTCCACCTGCACGGTGGCCGCGCCTGGCTCGCGGGCCAGCAGGGTCGAGGAGCCGCCGCCGTCGAGGTTCAGCGCGGTCCACGCGCCGAGCTCGCGCATCATCCGGCCCAGCTCGGTCTGCGTGACGCCCCGGCTGTCCACCTGCCGGCCGTCCACGGTCAGCATGATCATCCTGCGCCCGTCGGCGGAGAAGCCGACCGAGGTACGCGGGGCCAGGCTCTGGTCGGCGATCTGCTGCACCACGCCGTCCCGGATCAGCACGTTGCCGCCGCCGACCGCGGCCCGCAGGCTGCTCCCGTCGGAGGCCTTCGGCCGCCAGCTCAGGTCGACCGGATCGCCCGGCCGCAGCGCCGCGAGCGCGTCCGCGCCCGCCTCCCGGCCCAGCAGCACGGTGGTGCCGGCCGGGATCGGACCCTCGCCCGCCGCGGTGGCCACGGCGGCCACCTTGCCGCCGGTCACCGTCACCTCGACCACCCGGCCGGCGCCCTCCACCGGGCGCTTGCGGGAGTACGTTCCCCAGAGCGGGGTGAAGACGCCGACGCCGTCGCGCTGCACCATGTTGTTGAACTGGGTCAGCGGCACCGACCCGGCCGGCAGGGCGGCGCTGCCCTCGAAGCCGACCTGGATCACCCGGCCCAGCCCCTCGGCGCTGATCGCGGCGGCGTTGGTGTGCCCGGCGACCGGCGACTGGACCAGTTCGCCGGAGCGGATGCCGATGCCCTGCGCGGCACCGGAGTTGTTGATGTCGAAGAAGTCGCCGTTGACCGCGGCCACCGCCCGGGAGCGGTCCACCGCGGCGCGCAGCGGCTCGTCCCGGGTCACCGCACCGGAGTTGACGTAGTCCACGGTGACGCCGCCGGACAGGTCGGCGGTGAGCGCGTCGGCGCGCAGCCAGCCGTCGGCGTCGTACCGGTCGAAGGAGGTCAGGTCGAGTCCGGGGGCGACCGGACGGGTGGTCTTCGCGGCCTCCAGGCCGCCGGCCGGCTCCAGGCCGGCGGCGTCGCCGGCGAGGGCGACGGCGGAGCCAGGGCGGGAGGAGGCCGCCGGGGCGTCCTCGGCCGCGGTGTGCGGCTCGCCTGCGGGCGCCGCGACGCCGGGTGGGACGGGACCGGCCAGGGTGAGCAGCGGCGTCAGCAGCAGGACGCCGGCGAGACGGGCAGATCGACTGCGGATACGCATGGACGACAGTCAACCGGAAACTGAATAGAAGTTTCAATACCTCTAGGCTTAACCGTAGAAAAACTTCATACCGGCTGTTCGCTGCCCGGCCCGAAACGCGGAAGAGGGGCACGACCCGCAGGCCGTACCCCTCTTCGCTCCGTCCCTGGCGGGATCACTCGCCCGGCGTGGACTTCGCGATCTGCATCAGGAACTCGATGTTCGTCCGGGACTGCTTGAGCCGGTCCAGCAGGAGGTCGAGCGCCGCCTGCGAGTCCAGCGAGTGCAGCACCTTCCGGAGCTTGTGGACGATCGCCAACTCCTCCGGCGCGAGCAGGACCTCCTCCTTGCGGGTACCGGAAGGGTTGATGTCGATCGCCGGGAAGACCCGCTTGTCGGCGATCTTCCGGTCCAGCTTGAGCTCGGCGTTGCCGGTGCCCTTGAACTCCTCGAAGATGACCGTGTCAGCCATCGACCCGGTCTCCACCAGCGCGGTGGCGAGGATGGTCAGGGAGCCGCCGTTCTCGATGTTCCGCGCCGCGCCCAGGAAGCGCTTCGGCGGGTAGAGCGCGGTGGAGTCGATACCACCCGACATGATCCGGCCGCTGGCCGGCGCCGCCAGGTTGTACGACCGACCGAGCCGGGTCACCGAGTCGAGCAGCACGACCACGTCGTGCCCCAGCTCGACCAGACGCTTCGCCCGCTCGATCGCCAGCTCCGCCACCGTGGTGTGGTCCTGCGGCG
>NZ_JBIAHQ010000029.1:0-68154 GCF_042870725.1 Micromonospora sp. NPDC006431 | reverse complement strand
CTGCCGCTCATGATCGTCAGCACGGTGCCGGGGGTGAGCGGGCCGCGCACGTCCAGGTCCAGGTTTCCGGCCAGCGCCAGAGCGCCCGTGGCCCGGACGCTGGTGTAGTCGTGGTCGCCGGAGATGGTGACGGCGACGCGACCCTCGTTGCCGATCGTCACGTTCCCGCCAACGTTCAGGACGTTGCCCGGGGCGACGGCGGCATCGGTGATCTGCGCCGCCTCGTCGGCCGCGAGACCGGGCCGCAGCACGCCGCCGGTGACGGTGACGCTGTCCGCCACGCTGCCGCTGCCGCCGAGCGTCCCGCCGCGCACGTCGATCGAGCTCGCGTGCGAGCCGACGACCGAGAGCTTGCCGCCGAGGACGGTGCTGGTCCCGTGCCAGGTCTCGTTGCCGGTGAGGAACAGGGTGCCCTCGCCACGCTTGGTGAGGCTGCCCTCGTAGGCGCGGGCGTTGCGGGCCTGCTCGCGGCGGGTCCCGATGGTGTAGTCCGACTTGTCGGCCTCGCTCGCGTCGGCGGGCAGACCCTGCGTCCAGCCCTTGGCGACCTTGGTCGCCGCCCAGGCGGCCGCCTCGGCGGCGTCCTCCTGCTGACGCGCCCGGATCGCGACGTCGGAGATGTCGTTCGACCACACGTCACTCTGTCCCTGCGTGTCGACGACGAACGGCCCCAGGAACTGGCCCGGGCCCTTCATGGCCTCCCGCAGGCTGACCGTGTGCCAGCCGTTGCGGCTGTCCGGAACCTGCACGATCTGGCCCCGGGTGGGGTTCGGCACGGCGACGCCGGCGGCGTCACTGATCGTGTTGTTCTGCCGGCCGGTGGTAAACATCGTGTACAGCGCCTGCTCGTTGGTCAGGTACGGGAAGCGCTGCATGATCAGCGACAGCGCGGCCGCCGAGTGCGGCCCGGCCATCGACGTTCCCGACGAACTCCCGTAGCGGGCTTCCGGCACCCCGTTGACGACCGACACGGTGGTGCTGTTGATCCCGTTGCTCGGCGCCGTCACGCAGGACCACTTCGCGACACCGCACTGGTTGAACGTCTGCTGACCCGGCACCAGGACGGACCCGTCCGGGTTGAACGTGCGCCCCACCGTGGGGTTGATCCCCGAGGTGGTGTACCAGCTGCCCTCCAGTTCGGGCAGGAAGTACGGCGCGGCACCGCGCGGCGACGGGTTCACGTAGCCGCTGTTGCCGGCGGTGAACTGGATGACCGTGCCGGTTCGCGCGGCGTCGATGGCGCCGTTCAGCCAGCGGACGGTGCTGCCGTTCGCGTCGACGACGCCGTCCGGGGTGGACCAGAGGCGCCACGCCGTGTTCAACCCGAAGCCCGCGGGGCTGCCGGGCGGCGTGTCGTACGTGTTGTAGTTCTCCGTGTTGGGCTGGCTGCCCCAGCTGCTGGTGATGATCCTGACGGGCTTGCCGTTCGCCGTCTCGGCGGCGTTCACGGCCCGGTAGACGTTGGCGAGGTAGGCGTCGTCCGGCTTCTGGGCGGCGGTCGCGGTCGCCGGCAGGAGACCGTAGAGCACGCCGTCCGTCTTGTGGGTGTTGCCCATGTACACGTTGCTGTTGAACGCGACCCCGTGCATGTTGGCGGCGGGTCCGCCCGGTTGCGTCTCGCCGACACCGTCGCGGCTGGCCCCGATGGTCCCGGTGACGTGCGTGCCGTGGCTGTCGTTGTACGCCTGGTTGTAGAACCCCGACGTCGGGCCGGTCTCGCCACCCTGGGCTTCCACCGAGAAGTAGCGGTCTCCGACGGCGTAGTTCGTCTCCAGGCTGCCGTGCTCCCGGACGTGCCCGGCGAAGACGCCCGAGTCGATGACGCCGATGTTCATCCCGGCGCCGGAGTAACCGGCGGCGTAGGCGAACTCCGCTCCCATCGACACCAGACCGGCGTCCCGGTTGAACTCAGCGGTGCGCCAGCTCGCCGGGTCGCCGAGCCGGCCGGGATCTCCCTCGTAGGTCTTGATCGGCGGCGCGGACACGTCCGCCCGCGCCGGCTGAGCGACGACGCCGAGCACCACAATCGGTGTCAGCGCCGCGATCAGCCCCGTTTTCATACGTTTCGCGGTCGACACTTTAGCCCCTCTCCAAGATCGTTTCGGCGGGATCGTATCCCTCCGCCCATATCGGAGCAAGGCGTTGGCGGCTACATTTCCGTCTACCTCTGAGGTAATCGCCGGAGGTCGAACCACTCCTGACCGGCCAGCCCGCACCCGGGCATCGGGCGGTGCTCGCCAAACCGGATCGAGGCGCGGCCCAGCAGGCAAAACATCGCAGGACACCCGATTCGACGGGCGGGCTGCGAGTGGACACGGAAAATACTGTGATTCGGTCCGTTATCGGCCGTCACCGAAATGCCGCAGCCCGGGCAGGACGCAGATTGCGCATCGCCTCGCATCATCGTGGCGGGCACCCGATTCGGCAATGAACAGCGCCAACCGGTCCCCTTCGCCGACGGCGGCCGATGATTCAGCGGCGCCGCGCCCACCACCGGCGCAGCACGTAGCCGACGGCGCTGGCCAGGAACAGGGCGGCCGTGACGAGCAGCCAGCGGGCGAGGAACGGCCGCTGGTCCTGCCCGGACGCGGCCAGGTAGGTCGGCCGGCCCAACCGCAGGATGCCAGGCAGGTAGACGAGGAACAGCAGGCCCGACGCCAGGGCCGGCACCCGGACGTGGTTCAGCAATGCGGGCCCCGCCGCCGGCACGCCGTGGGTGCCGAGCGCGCGCTGCAGCACGCGGTCCGCCAGCCCGTAGATCGGGAACAGCACGAAGTCGTGTGCGATCGCCGCGCCGACGAACCAGACCAGCATCCGGCCGGCGGTCGGTTCCGCGGCGAGCCGCAGCGCCACCCACCCGGCGACCGCGAAGGCGCCGACGAGCAGCAGCAGGTGCCCGGCCGGTGCCCCGTACGCCGCCCGGAACCGGGCCGCCAGGTCACCCACCGGTTCGGCTCCGGAACTCGATCTCCGCCACCCACTTCGTGCAGTGCACGCCGGGCAGGGCCGGGACGATGACCCGCGCCGGGTAGCCGTGGTCGAGGGAGAGGTCGACGCCGTTGACCTGCAGGGCGAGCAGGGAGTCCGCGTCGAGGACCTGGTTGGCCTGCAGGGTCGCCTGCTTGAACAGCCCCGCTTTCTCCAGGGACCGCACGTGCGCGGCGGCGATCCCGTCCGCGCCGACGAGGGCGGCCAGGTCGCGCAACCGTACCCCGGTCCAGGTCTGCACGGTCGACCAGCCCTCCACGCAGGCGATCGGCAGCGTGACGGTGTGCTGGGCCATCGCCAGCAGGCCGGCGCGGTCCACCGCGACGGTACGCCCGCCGGCGCGCAGGGTGAGCCGCCAGCCCGGCCCGGTGTCGGCGGCCCGGACGCCGGCGGCGGCCGCGGTCCGGTTGACCGGGAAGCCGGTCCGGCCCGCCCCGGGCTGCCGCCCCCGGGGCAGCAACAACGCGGTCCGCCGCCACGGGCCGTCGAGGTGCTGGCCGACGGTGAGGGCGGCGAGCAGCAGCGACAGCCCACCGACCAGGGCGAGCGCGCCGCGCCGGCTCATCGTGGGCGGCCCGGGCCGGGCGGCCACCAGTTCGTCCGGGTCCGGCGGCTCGGGCCGGGTCGCCGCGCGGTAGGTGATCAGCTCCTCGGGCAGCGAGCGGGACCGCAGCGCGGTGCGCATCCGCCGCAGCTTGAGCGCCACGTGGGCGACCAGCGCGGCGACGAACACCCAGGCGCCGAAGTAGTGGGCGGTGTAGAAGTCGAAGCCGAACAGGTACGCGTACTGGATGTCGAGCAGGCCGGTGACGATCTCGAAGAGGATCCCGCCGACCAGCAGGAGCAGGGACAGCCGCTCCAGCACCTGCGCCACCGAGCGGGCCGGCGGCCAGTCGAACAGCTTCGGCAGCACCGACCAGAGCTTGGCCAGCACGATCGGGATCAGCGTGATCCCGAGCCCCACGTGCAGGCCCTGGGTGAGGCGGAACAGCCAGGACGGGCGGGTCGGCCAGTCGAACGGCGGCAGCCGCAGCCACCCGACGTCACGCGGGAACGCCTGGCCGAACTGCGGGGAGTAGGCGAGGTAGTCCAGCAACCCGGTGAGGAACACCAGCGGTAGGCCGACGAGCAGGACCACCCCGTACATGGCGGTGAGCCACGGGCCGCGCAGCGGGCTGCGCCACCGCCGGTTCACGGTCGCCGCGCCGGGCGGGGGATGCTCGGCCAGGAACGCCCACCACCGCCGGGGGAAACCGTAGGCCGGCCGACCGGGTGGCACGCGCCCCGACCCGACCGGGGGACCCCCGGCCGGGGGAGAGCTCTCCGCGCTCACCGTTCCTCCTCGCGACTGCCGACGCCGGGACGCCCGGCGGCGGCCGGCCGACCGGATCCCTCTCCGGCAGGCTACGGGCGGCCTCGTCGGCCGGACCCGGTTTGCCGAATTACGGAACGCTTACCGGCCCGCGGACCGCGATGTTGCCAGGTCCTTACGGCTTGGCCGACCGGGCCCGCCGCGACCGCCTATCGACCTACCCTGACCGGCATGCGGGTACTCGTCACCGGCGCGGCCGGTTTCATCGGTTCGCAGGTCGCCGACCTGCTCGCCGCCGACGGGCACGAGGTGGTGGCGCTGGACGTGCTGCTGCCCCAGGCACACGGCGGCGAACTGCCCGAGTGGTCCCGGCGGCACGGCCCGATCGTCGGCGACGTCCGAGACCCCGACCTGCTCGACCGGCTGCTGCCCGGCGTCGACGCGGTGTGCCACCAGGCCGCGATGGTCGGGCACGGCCTCGACCCGTCGGACGCCCCCGAGTACGCCAGCCACAACGACTACGCCACCGCCGTGCTGCTGGCCGCGATGCACCGGGCCGGGGTGCGCCGGCTGGTGCTCGCCAGTTCCATGGTCGTCTACGGCGAGGGCCGCTACGAGTGCGCCCGGCACGGCACCGTGCGACCCGCCCCGCGCCGCCCCGCCGACCTGGCCGCCGGCCGCTACGACCCGACCTGCCCGCAGTGCGCCGGCATCCTCAGCCCCGCGCTGGTGCCCGAGGACGCCCCGCTGGAGCCGCGCAGCACGTACGCCGCGACCAAGCTGGCCCAGGAGCACCTGGCCGCCGCCTGGGCGCGGCAGACCGGAGGCGGGGTGTGGGCCCTGCGCTACCACAACGTCTACGGGCCCCGGATGCCCCGCGACACTCCGTACGCCGGCGTGGCCTCGATCTTCCGCTCCGAGCTGTCGGCCGGCCGGCCGCCGCGGGTGCTGGAGGACGGCCGGCAGCGGCGGGACTTCGTCCACGTCACCGACGTGGCGCGGGCCAACCTGCTGGCCCTCACCACGCCGCCGCCGCAACCGCTGGTGCCGGTCAACGTCTGTTCCGGCGAGCCGCGCACGGTCGGTGACCTGGCCGCGGCCCTGGCCGCCGCGATGGCCGGGCCGGCGCCGCTGGTCGTCGGTGGCGCCCGCGCCGCCGACGTGCGGCACGTCGTCGCCGATCCGCGTCGGGCGGCCGACCTGCTCGGCTACACCGCGCGGGTCGGCTTCGCCGACGGGGTCACCGCCTTCGCCACCGACCCGCTGCGCGAGCCGGCGGCCGTGCACGCCTGACCGCCGCGCCGCCCGTCGTGGCGGCAGCGCGGGCGACGCCGGGCCGCGCCGCGGGTCAGGAGACCGTCCACAGCAGGTGGTTGACCGCGAGCGCGGTCGCCGCCTGCCCGGCCAGCCACCAGCGGCGGGTCGCCGGCGGCAGGTGCGTGGTGGCGACCAGCAGCCATACCGCGAACGGCAGCCAGATCCGCTCCACCTCGGCCTTGCTCAGCCCGGACAGGTCAGCCGCGAGCACCACCGCCGCCGCAGCCACCGGCAGCAGCACCGTCGGCCCGGCGGCGGCCACCGACCCGACGAGCCAGGCGCGCGGGCCGCGCCGCCGCACCGCCGCGACTCCGGCCAGCACCGCCCGGCGCAGCGCCGGCCCGAGCGCCGGGCCGGCGGACAGCACCAGCGCCGCCAGGTTCGCCCAGACCCAGTAGCCGTAGGGGCGGTCGGCCGCCCAGCCCTGGTAGTAGCGCTCCACCACCCGCTGGTAGCCGTCCCACCACCAGAATCCCGCCGCCGTGAACGCCACCACCACCCCGGCGACTCCGGCGACCGCGGACAGCAGCGCGGCGATCCGGTTTGCCGGACGCAGTGCCAGCACCACCAGCGCCAGCAGGCCGACCAGCACGAAGCCGTACGACAGGTACAGCGCGTAGCCCAGCACCAGCCCACCGACGGCCGGGGCCAGCCGGCCGCGTACCGCCAGCAGCGCCAGACCTGCCGCGACCACGCCGGCGAACAGCCCGTCCGCCGACGCCCCCACCCACACGGCCCCGGGCAGCAGCACCAGGAACGGCAGGACCGCGCGGGCCGCGGCGTCGGCGCCGAGCGAGCGCAGCGCCACGGGCACCGAGACGGTGACGCTCGCGCCCACCAGCACGCAGGCCAGTGCGGCAGCGGTGCCCCCGCCGAGCCCGATCCGGTCCAGCCCCACGAATACCAGTAGCGCGCCGGGTGGGTGCCCGGCGGTGTGGGTCGACCAGGAGTCGGGCTGGAAGTCCAGGATCCGTCCTGTGAACCCGGCCAGCGTGGCCGGGACGTCCCGGATCCCGGGCACCTCGTGCAGGTACTCCGCCTGCGGCGTGAGCCGTTCGGTCAACCCGGCCGACCAGCCGTCGACCAGGGCCAGCGACAGCGCCCACGCCACCGAGGCCAGGTAGGCGAGGCCGAGCAGCGGGCCCCAGCGCGCCGCGCCGGCCCACCGCACCCCGACGCCGACCACCCCGGCCGCGACCAGCACCGCCGCCGGGGTGCCCCAGCCGAGGTGCGGCCGCCAGGTCGCGTACAGCGGGGCGGCGTCCGCGTGCAGGCCCACGCCGCGGGCGTTGAGGACCGCGCCGACCGCGGCGGCCAGCACGACCAGCGCCGCCTCGACGCCCAGCACCGTCAGGTCGGCGCGTCGCCAGCGGGTCGGCGCCCGCCCGGACGCGACGGGCCTCGTGGTCGTTCTCATGCCGACCGGACGGTACGGCCTTCCCGGGACGGGTGACCGGCGAACCGCCGGATCGTCACCGTCCGGTAAGAATCAGTCCGCCGGTAACAGATCCGTAAGGTCCGATCTGCCTGCCGCGGCCCAGGTGGCGGCCTAGCGTCGTCGGTATGTCCACACCGATCGACGTGGTCCTGCCGTGCCTCGACGAGGCCGCCGCCCTGCCCGGCGTGCTCACCGCGCTGCCGCCCGGCTACCGGGCGATCGTGGTGGACAACGGCTCCCGGGACGGCTCGGCGGAGGTCGCCGCCCGGCACGGGGCCCGGGTGGTGCCCGAGCCCCGCCTAGGCTACGGCGCCGCCGTGCACACCGGGCTGGTGGCCGCCGAGGCGGATCTGGTCTGCGTGCTCGACGCCGACGGATCCTTCGACCCCGCCGAACTTCCCGCCCTGGTCGCCCCGGTGGCCGGCGGCGCCGCCGACCTGACCGTGGGCCGGCGACGGCCCGTCTCCGCCGGGGCCTGGCCGTGGCACGCCCGCGCCGGCACCGCGCTCATCGCGGCGTTGCTGCGGCACCGGGGCGTGCCGCTACGCGACCTCAGCCCGATCCGGGTGGCCCGCCGCGAGGCGCTGCTCGCCCTGGGCGTCACCGACCGGGCCTTCGGTTACCCCCTCGAACTGCTGATCCGCGCCGCCGCCGCCGGCTGGCGGATCCAGGAGCTGGACGTCAGCTACGCCCCTCGGGCCGCCGGCACCCGCTCCAAGGTCTCCGGCTCGGTACGCGGCACGCTGCGCGCCACCCGCGACTTCGCCGGAGTCCTGCGCAGCGTGGGCGGATCCCGGTGACGGTGCTGCTGGTGATGGCCAAGGCGCCCGTGCCGGGGGCCGTGAAGACCCGGCTCTGCCCACCAGCCACCCCCGGTCAGGCCGCCCGGATCGCCGCCGCCGCGCTCCGGGACACCCTCGACGCCGTCCGGGCCGTGCCGGGGGTGACGCCGGTCCTGGCCGTACGCGGACGCCTCGCCGACGGCGAGGGCGGCGCCGGCCTGACCGCGGCGCTCATCGGCTGGACGGTGCTGCCGCAGCGAGGTCGGGACCTGGCCGACCGGATCGCCAACGCCCACGCCGACGTGGCAGCGGCCTGGCCCGGACGGCCGGTGCTGCAGATCGGCATGGACACCCCGCAGGTGACCGCCGGGCACCTGCTCGCGGCGTTCCAGCGGCTGGACCTGGCCGACGCGGTGCTCGGCCGGGCGGTGGACGGCGGATGGTGGGCGCTGGGGTTGCGCGATCCGCGCCAGGCCGACGCGCTGCGGGCGGTGCCGATGTCCACCCCGGAGACCGGCGAGCGCACCTGGTCCGCCCTCGACCGGCGCGGGCTGCGCACGCTGACCCTGCCGGTGCTGCGCGACGTCGACACCTGGCCCGACGCGCTCGCGGTGGCCGCCGAGGCGCCGGAGACCCGGTTCGCGTACCAGGTATCGGCGCCGCACCCCACGCTGGTGCCCGGCGGGCACCGGTGACACTGCACGCCCTCGGCACGGACGGCCGGTGGGCGGCCGCGGCGGGCGGGGGTGAGGACGTCTTCGCCGCCGCCCTCGAAGCGCAGCCCGGCGCGCACTGGCTCGTGCAGGACGACGGTCGGCGCAGCGTGCTGCCGGTCCGGCGCTGGCACGGTCCGCCCGAGCCGGCGACCGCCGCGGTGGTCGCCCGGTGCGCGGGCCCGACCCTGGACATCGGCTGCGGCCCAGGACGCCTCACCCTCGCCCTGGCCCGCGCCGGGCACGCCGCGGTCGGGGTCGACGTCTCCGCCCACGCGGTGCGGCTCACCCGGGCGCGCGGTGCCGTCGCCCTCCACCGGGACGTGTTCGGGCCGCTGCCCGGCGAGGGACGCTGGGCACACGTCCTGCTCATCGACGGCAACATCGGCATCGGCGGCGACCCGATCCTCCTGCTCGGCCGGTGCCGGGAGCTGATCCGGGCCGGCGGCTCAGTCGTCGTCGAACTGGAACCCCCCGGGCCCGGCCTGTGGCGGGGGCAGGCCAGGCTGGCCTCCCGCTCACCGCAGGGGAAGGTGTGCCGGAGCGGGGCGTTCCGCTGGGCCCGGCTGGACACGGTGGCGGTGCACGACACGGCGCACGCCGCCGGGCTGGCCGTCCGGGACACGTTCGAGGTGGGCCGGCGCTGGTTCGGGGAACTGGTCCGTCCGTTGTGACGGGTCACGCCGGTCGCGGTGCGGATCTCGTCGTTCGGAGCCACGGCCGCCCGCGCTGACCTACGCTGCCGGTGAGGTGGAACGGGGGACGGATGGCGCAGCCACGGGTGGCGATGATCGGGCTCGGCGGGATGGGCGCGCCCATGGCCGGCAACGTGCTGAGGGCCGGTCTGCCGACGGTCGTCTGGAACCGCCACCCCGAGCCGGCCCGCCGGCTGGGCGACCAGGGCGCGGAGGTGGCCGCCAGCCCCGCCGACGCGGCCCGTGGGGCGGACGTCGTGGTGACCATGGTGACCGACGCCGACGCCATCCGTTCCATCGCCTTCGACCAGGGGATGCTGGCCGCGATGGCCGAGGGCGCGGTCTGGGCCCAGATGAGCACCATCGGCGTCACCGACACCGAACAGTTCGCCCGGCAGGTCACGGCGGAGCGTCCCGACGTCGTGCTGCTGGATGCCCCGGTGGCCGGCAGCCGCGGCCCGGCCGAGCACGGGAAGCTGGTCGTCTTCGCCTCCGGGCCGGCAGAGGTCCGCGACCGGGTCGCCCCGGTCTTCGACGCGGTCGGGCAGCAGACGGTCTGGGTTGGGCCGGTCGGCGCCGGTTCCCGGCTGAAGTTGGTGAACAACCTGCTGCTGGCCTTCGTCGCCGAGGGGCTCGCCGCGTCGGTCGCGCTCGGTGACGCCCTCGCCCTGGACCGCGAGACCGTGCTGGGCGCCCTGCGTGGCAGCCCGCTGCTGTCGCCCTGGGCCGGCGAGAAGCTGGACCGGATCGGCCGGGACGACTACACGACCCAGTACCCCCTCACCCTGGCGCTCAAGGACGTGAACCTGGTGTTGCGGGAGGTCGAGGAGGGCCGGTTCCTCGCCGCCGAATGCCTGGCCGCGGAGTGGCAGCGCGCCGTGGGCCAGGGGCTCGGTGCGGCGGATCTGACCGTGGTCACCCGGGCGCTGTCCCAGCCCACCGGGCGGACCTGACCCCCGGACGGGCTCGCGCTCTCCTACGGCGAGGCGAGCGCGTGCAGGCCGAGCCAGCCGCAGAGCAGCACCGCCAGCACCCCAGGCGGTCAGCGTTCCGTCGGCCCCGCCCCCGGCTGTCGACCATGGTCACCTCCCCGGGCGGCCGTCTCGTCGAGCCGGTCCAGGAGGACGTCCGGCTCCACGTGGTGCAGTCAAGGACGCGTCCGCCCGCCCTGTCCGCCCCGCTTCCGGCGGCCGGGGCCCGTCGGTGAACGGGCCCCGGCCCGGGTCAGCGACCCTGGAGGGCCTTGACGTTGTCGCCGAAGGTCCAGCCCTTCGACCCGTCCCAGTTGATCGACCAGGTCATCAACCCCTTCAGGCGGCCCTGGTAGGTGTTCCACGCCTGCGCCACCAGCGACGGGGTCATGTACCCGCCACCGGCGCCGGACTGCGCCGGCAGGCCGGGGACCTGCCGGTCGTACGGGACGCGGATGGTGGTGCCCTGCACGACCAGTCCGGTGTTGAGGCAGTTGGTCTGCGCGACGAAGCCCTGCACGGTGCCGGCCGAGTACGAGTCGCCGGAGCAGCCGTACATGCTGCCGTTGTAGTACTGCATGTTCAGCCACCAGAGCCGGCCGTTGTCCACGTACCGCTTGATGATCGGCAGGTACGCGCCCCAGATGGATCCGTAGGTCACGCTGCCGCCGGTGACGTACGCGGTCTCCGGGGCCATGGTGAGGCCGAACCCGGCGGGCATCTGGGCGAGCACCCCGTCGATGATCCGCACCAGGTTGGCCTGCGAGGTGGACAGCTGGTTGATGTTCCCGCTGCCGGTGAGGCCGGTCTCGATGTCGATGTCGATGCCGTCGAAGTTGTACCGCTTGAGGATCGGCACGACGGTGGCGACGAACCGGTCGGCGACCGCGGTCGAGCTGAGGTCGATGCCGGCGGTCGCGCCGCCGATGGACAGCAGGATGGTCAGGCCGGCGGCCTTGGCCTGGCACATCTCGGCGGGGGTGGGCACCTTGACCCCGGCGTCCATGCCGTTCTCCCAGAGCACGGTGCCGTCGGCGCGGATCACCGGGAAGGCGGCGGTGACCACGTTGTAGCCGTGCGTCCGGATGCGCGAGTCGGTGATCGGGATCCAGCCGAGCCCGGGGTGCACGCCGTTGGCCGCGCCGTCCCAGCTCTCCCAGTAGCCCTGGAGCACCTTGCCGGCCGGCCGGGACTTCAGCGCGCAGGTGTCGCCGCCCGGCGGCGGGCTCGACGGGGTGGGGGTGGGCGACGGGGTCGACGTGGGGGTCGGGGTGGGTTTCGGCGAGGGGGACGATGCGGTCGGCGTGGGGGACGGGGCGCCGTCGCAGGCGCCAAGGTCGGACCAGAGCGCCGGGGTGGCCGGCGGGGTCCAACCGGCGCCGGGCGGCGGGGTGTGCGTCTGCAGCGCCTGGTAGAGCCGGCCGGTGTAGGTGGCCCGGCTGCCGGCGGACCAGGTGACGCCCTCGGCCCAGGCCGGTACGCCGGAGCAGGCCGCCAGCGCGGTCTGGCCGGCGGTCGCGGCGAGGCCGGTGGTGGCCGTCAGGGCGGCCGTGGCGGCGAGCAGTACGGCGCCGCCGAGCAGGGCGGTCAGCCCGCGTCGAAGTCGCATGACATACCTCCTCATCGATGCGTCGGAGGTTATCAGTTAACTTTGTTAAATGTAAATGCGCAGTACGCTGTCAGCGCTTGGTTCATGGCGTGAACGGTGCCGCCCGACGACGGCACCGGGGAGAGGACGGCGGCGGACGTGGACGCCAGACGCACCACCGTGCGCGACATGCGCCGTGCCAACCGGTCGCTGCTGCTCACCCGGATCTGGCTGGACGGCCCGCTCAGCCGCCACGAGCTCGGCCAGACCACCGCGCTGAGCCTGGCCAGCGTGAGCAACCTGGTCGGCGAGATGATCGCCGAGGGGCTCGTCGAGGAGGCCGGGTCGGTCGAGTCCGACGGCGGCCGCCCCCGGGTGCTGCTGCGCGTCGCCCCCGGCTACGGCTACCTGGTCGGCGCCGACGTCGGTGAGACCCGGGTGCAGGTCGAGCTCTTCGACCTGGCGATGACCGCCCTGGCCAAGGCCGAGTACCCGATCGCCGCCGCCGAGCCCGATCCGCAGGACGTGGCCACCCACCTGCGGCACGGCCTGGACGCGGTGATCGAGCAGGCCGGCGTCGACCCGGCCGCCGTGCTCGGCCTCGGCGTCGCCGTCGCCGGGACCGTCGAGCGCACCGCCGACGCCGTCGTGCATGCCCAGACACTCGGCTGGGACGGCGTGCCGCTCGGCGCGATGCTGCGGGCCGGCACCGACGTCCCGGTCCACATCGACAACGGCGCGAAGACCCTCGGCCAGGCCGAGATGTGGTTCGGTGCCGGCCGCGGCGTCCGGCACGCCGTCATCGCCCTGGTCGGCTCCGGGGTCGGGGCCTGCGTGGTCGCCGACGGGGTGGGCTACCGCGGCGCGCACAGCAGCGCCGGCGAGTGGGGCCACACCACCATCGTGTACGGCGGGCGCCGCTGCCGCTGCGGCAACCTCGGCTGCCTGGAGGCCTACGTCGGGGCGGAGGGCGTCCTCGACCGGTTCCGGCAGGCCAACCGGGGCCGCCCGGCCGCCGGCGGCGACGAGGAGAGCGCCTTCGGCGAGTTGCTCCGGTCCACCGGCCGGACGGCGGCGAAGGTGCTCGACGAGACCGTCGGCTACCTCGGCGCCGGGGTGGCCACCCTGGTCAACCTCTTCAACCCGGAGCGGGTGGTGCTCGGCGGCTGGGCCGGCCTGGCCCTCGGCGAGCGCTACCTGCCGCAGATCCGCGCGGCCACCGCGCGGCACGCGCTGCGCCAGCCGTACGCCCAGGCCTCGATCGAGCTGTGCCGGCTCGGACCGGACGCGGTCGCGATGGGCGGCCACCCTGCCGATGGCCCGGCTGCTGCGCGACGGCGGCGTGCCGCGCGAGCCGGCCGCCCGGGTGACCCCGGCGCGCCCGGCGCCGCGCCCGCGGACCCGGACCCGCTGAGCCGCCGGGCCGGCGACAACGCCCGGCGGCCAGTCCGGGCGGCCACCCGGGAGGATCCCGCGCGACCGCCCCGGCCGTGGATCAGCGCTGCCCGCGCACCCGCCGGACCGTGTCGCGGTACCAGTGCGCGCTGCGCTTCGGCGTACGCCGCTGGGTGTCGTAGTCCACCCGGACGATGCCGAACCGCTTGTCGTAGCCGTACGCCCACTCGAAGTTGTCCAGCAGCGACCAGGCGAAGTAGCCCCGCACGTCGGCCCCGGCCTGCCGCGCCCGGGCCACCGCCCGCAGGTGCTCGGCCAGGTACGCCACCCGATCGTCGTCGGCCACGAACCCGTCGGCGTCCGGCCGGTCGTCGAAGGCCGCCCCGTTCTCGGTGACCACCAGCGGCACGCCCGGGTAGTCCCGGCTCAGCCGCACCAGCAGGTCGGTGAAGGACGCCGGCACGATCTCCCAGTCCATCGCGGTACGGGGCAGGTCCCGCCGGACCACCCGCCGCACCGGCCGGCCCTCGTCGTCCCGCTCCCGGCCCCGCTCGTCCACCCCGGAGAAGAGCTGCCCGAAGTAGAAGTTGACGCCGAGCACGTCGATCGGGGACGAGATGACCGCCAGGTCGCCGTCCTCGATCGGGAGCCGGACGCCCTCGGCGGCCAGGTCCGCCACAACGTCCACCGGGTAGCGCCCGTGGAACAGCGGGTCCAGGTAGAGCCGGTTACCCAGCCCGTCGGAGGCCCGGGCGGCGTCCCGGTCGGCCGGGTTGTCGGTGGCCGGGTCGGCGGTGGCCAGGTTGACCGTGATGCCCAGCTCGATCGGACCGGTCGCGGCCGCCCGCAGGCGCTGCACCGCCAGCCCGTGGCCGAGCAGCAGGTGGTGGGCGGCGGCGATCCCGTCGCCCAGGTCCTGCCGGCCCGGGGCGTGCTGGCCGTACGCGTAGCCGAGCATCGCCGAACACCACGGCTCGTTCAGCGTCGTCCAGGTCTTCACCCGGTCACCGAGCGCGGCGAAGACCAGCTCGGCGTAGTCGGCGAACCGGTACGCGGTGTCCCGGTGCGGCCAGCCGCCCGCGTCCTCCAGCTCCTGCGGCAGGTCCCAGTGGTAGAGGGTCACCCACGGGTCGATGCCCCGCCCGAGCAGCTCGTCGACGAGCCGGTCGTAGAAGGCCAGCCCGGCCGGGTTGGCCGGCCCGCGCCCGCCCGGTTGCACCCGCGGCCAGGCCACCGAGAAGCGGTACGTGTCCAGCTCCAGGTCGGCGATGAGCCCGACGTCCTGCGGCATCCGGTGGTAGTGGTCGCAGGCCACGTCGCCGGTGTCGCCGTTGGCCACCGCCCCGGGAACGCGGCAGAAGGTGTCCCAGATGGACGGCGTGCGTCCGTCCTCGGCCACCGCCCCCTCGATCTGGTACGACGAGGTCGCCACCCCCCACCGGAAGGTCGGCGGGAGGGTGTCGATCGGGTCGGTCTGCCCGGGCGACGACTCCAGCTCGGCGCGTCTGACGCCGCGCCGCGACCTGGAGCCGTCGGTGGTCGCCGGGCGGGTGAGGTCGGTGTCCATGGTTCTCCTCGCGGTCACGGGTGTTCGGTCGGGCGGTGGTGGTCAGCGGGGGACCGGCTCGGCGGCGGGATGCAGCCAGCAGGCGACGGCGCGCCCGGGGCGGTCGTCGCCGGGCGGGCCCAGCGGCGGCAACTCCTTGTCGCACGGGCCGAACGCTTTCGGACAGCGCGGGTGGAACGCGCATCCGCTCGGCATGGCGCGTAGGTCCGGCGGGGAGCCGGGGATGCCGGTCAGCTCGCGCCGGGGGCCGCGCAGCGCCGGGAAGGAGTGCAGCAACCCGTCGGTGTACGGGTGCAGGGCCCGCCGGTACAGCTCGGCCGCGGGGGCCTCCTCGACGATCCGGCCGCCGTACATGATGGCGATCCGGTCGGAGAACTCGACCAGCAGCGACAGGTCGTGGGTGATGAACAGCACCGCGAAGCCCAGCCGTTGCCGCAGCTCGGCGAGCTGGCCGAGGATCTGCCGCTGCATCACCACGTCGAGCGCGGTGGTCGGTTCGTCCATGATGACGACCTGCGGTTCCAGCGCCAGCGCCATGGCGATCATGACCCGTTGCCGCATCCCGCCGGAGAGCTGGTGCGGGTAGCTGTCCAGCCGGTCGGCGGAGATGCCGACCAGGCGCAGCAGCTCCCGCGCCCGGGCCAGCCGGCCCGCCGCCGTGCTTCTCGGCTCGTGCGCCTTGATCACGTCGAGCAGTTGGGTGGAGACCCGGTGCACCGGGTTGAGCGAGTTCATCGCGCCCTGGAACACGATGGACGTCTCCGCCCAGCGGAACTGCCGCAGCTTCGCCGGGGTCAGGGTCAGCACGTCGACCGGGGTGCCATCGAGCGGGTGGTAGATCACCTGCCCGCCGCTGACCACGCCGGGTGGCGGCAGCAGCCGGGTCAGCCCGTACGCCAGAGTGGACTTGCCGCTGCCGCTCTCCCCGGCCAGCCCCAGCACCTCGCCCCGGTGCAGGGTCAGGTCGACGTCGCGGACGGCGTGTACCGCCTCGTCGCCGAGCCCGTAGTCGACGCGGAGCTTGCGGACCTCCAGGACCGGTTCGCTCATCGGTGCCCTCTTTCGTTCGCGGCTGCGGGGCTTCGCTTCGCTGCACTCCTCGCGCTCATCGGTGCCCTCTTTCGTTCGCGGCTGCGGGGCTCCGCTTCGCTTGCACTCCTCGCGCTCACCGGTCTCCTCCTTCTCTTGCGACGGCGGGCCGCCGGCGCGGGGCCGGGACGGCTGCGGTCGGCGCCAGGACGGGGGTGAAGCCCACCCGCATCCGCGCCGTGCGCCCGTCGGCGGTACGGATCCGGGCCCGGCCGCCGCTGCGCAGCCGAGGGCTGACGAACTCGTCGATGCCGAAGTTGATCAGCGCGAGGGCGGTGCCGAGCAGCGCGATGGCCAGCCCGGCCGGTACGAACCACCACCAGGCGCCCTGGGCGAGGGCCTGCTGGCCCTGCGCCCAGAACAGGATGGTGCCCCAGTTCCACGAGGAGACCGACGAGATGCCGATGAACGCGAGCGTGATCTCCGACATCACCGCGAAGATCACCGTGCCGACGAAGCCGGACGCGATGATCGCGGTGAGGTTGGGCAGGATCTCGAACACGATGATGCGCCAGGTCCGTTCGCCGGTGGCCCGCGCCGCCTCGACATAGTCGCGGCGGCGCAGCGACAGCGTCTGGGCGCGCAGCACCCGGGCGCCCCACGCCCACGAGGTGCAAGCGATGATGAGCGCGACCAACGTGTCGCTGGCCTGGTCGACGATCGACGTCACGATGATGATCAGCGGCAACGCCGGGATCACCAGGAACACGTTGGACAGCGCCGAGCCCGCCTCGTCGGCCAACCCGCCGAGGTAGCCGGACGTCACGCCGATGACGATGGACAGCATCGTCGCCAGGACGCCGGCGAACAGACCGACGAGGACGACGCTGCGGGTGCCGACCAGGATCTGGCTGAAGATGTCCTGACCCAGATGCGTGGTGCCGAACCAGTGCCTGGCCGACGGCGCCTGCAGGATGTCGCCGCTGCGACCGTCCGGGTCGTACGGGGCCACCCACGGCCCGATGATTGCGAAGAGGCCGTAGCCGGCCAGGACGACCAGGCCGGTCGCGGTCTTGGCGTTGCTCAGGAAGCGGAACCGGCGCCGCCTCGTCCGGCCCGGTGCGGCCGACGGCTGGGCCATCGCGCCCTGGCCGGGGATGACCTGCTCGATACTCGACGGTGAGATCGTCATCGTTCAGCCACTCTTTCGGGTCCGCGGGTCGAGAAGCAGGTACGCGACGTCGGCGATGAGGTTCGCCACCAGCACGGAGATCGTGATGATCAGGAAGATCCCCTGCATCAGTGGGTAGTCCTTGTAGCCGACCGCCTGGAAGAGTTGGAAGCCGAGACCCGGGTACGAGAACACGATCTCCACGAGCAGGGTGCCGCCGACGATGAACCCGAGCGACAGCGCGAAGCCCGAGACGTTGGGCAGCAGCGCGTTGCGGGCGGCGTAGCTCAGGGCCACCCGGCGTTCCGACAGGCCCTTCGCGTGGGCGACCGTGATGTAGTCCTCGGACGACACGGTGACCATCATGTTGCGCATGCTGAGCAGCCAGCCGCTCATCGAGGAGACCAGGATGGTGGCGGCCGGCAGGATGCTGTGCTGGATCGCGCTCGGGATGAAGTACTGGTCGAACGCCGGCACGAGACCCGGCTCGTAGCCGCCGGACGACGGGAAGAAGCTGCCCGGCCCGGCGAACAGGGCGATCGCGACGAGACCCAGCCAGAAGTACGGGATCGAGGAGAGGAACGTCGTGGCCGGCAGCAGGGCGTCGATCCACGAGCCGCGCCGCCAGCCGGCGCCGACGCCGAGTGCCGTGCCGAGGAGGAAACTGACGATCGTGGTGATGCCGACCAGGCCGACGGTCCACGGCAGGCTGTCGCCGATGACCGTCGACACCGGCGTCGGGAAAAACGTGAATGACAGCCCGAGGTCGCCGTGGAGGAGTTGCTTCCAGTAGTCGACGTACTGCTCAGCGAGGCTCTGGTTCTTGTCCAGTCCGAACAGCACGCGTAGGGACTGGATGGCGTCCGCGCTGATCCGGCCCTGGTTACGTGAGATGAGGGCCTGGACCGGGTCGCCCGGGATCATGCGCGGGATGAAGAAGTTGAGCGTGATCGCCGCCCACGCCGTGAACAGGTAGAAGGCGATGCGCTGGAGCAGGAACTTCATCGAGTCTCCCCCGAAGTGGCGCTGCCGTCCCGACGGGCCGGCGCCGAGGGCGGCGGGACGGAACCGGCGTCTTCGGCGCCGACGGTGGCCGGATCGTAGAGCCAGCACGCCGCCCAGTGGCCGGGCCGGTCGGCGATCTCCAGCCGGGGCGGCAGGTCGACCGAGCAGCGCGGCATGGCGTGCGGGCAGCGCGGGTGGAACCGGCAGCCGGCCGGCGGCCGGATGAGGCTCGGCGGCTCCCCGTTGCCCCGGTCCTGCGCGGTGGCGGCTGCGGCGCCGGTGATGCTGTCGGGGTCGGGTGCCGACTCGATGAGCAGGCAAGTGTACGGGTGGGCCGGGCGCTGCGTGACCGTCTCGCTGTCGCCGCCCTCGACCATGCGGCCGGCGTACATCACTATCGTCTCGTCGGCGAAGTACCGGGCCGACGCGATGTCGTGCGTGATGTACAGGATGGCCAGGTTGAGCCGCTCCTTGAGGTCCCGCAGCAGGTTGAGCACGCCGAGGCGGATCGAGACGTCGAGCATGGAGACTGGCTCGTCGGCGAGCAGCACCTCCGGGTCGGCGCCGAGCGCCCGGGCGATCGCGACGCGCTGCCGCTGACCGCCGGAGAGCTCGTGCGGGAACGCGTCCAGGTAGCGCTCGGGCGGCGTGAGGCTGACCCGGGTGAGCAGATCGGCGAGCGCCCGGTCCAGGTCCTCGGCGGTGCGGCCGGCGTTGCCGTGGATGCGCAGCGACCGGGTCAGGTGATAGCGGATCGTGTGCACCGGGTTGAGCGACGCGAACGGGTCCTGCAGGATTAGCTGGACGCGTCGTACGTACGACCGGAACGCCCGGCCGCCGTGGACCCGGGTCGATACGCCGTGCAGCCGGATGTCGCCGGCGGTGCGGCGGTAGAGCTGGGCCAGCAGCCGGGCCACCGTGGACTTGCCGGATCCGGACTCACCGACCAGCGCGGTCACCCGGCCACTGCGGAGCGCGAACGATACGTCGTCGACGGCGTGGACGGCTGCCGGCGCCCGGGAGACGAGGTCGCGCAGCCGTCTGCGGACGGGGAAATGCTTGGTCAGGCCGTCGGCTTCCAGCACCACTTCGTTGACCGGCGCCGCCGTGCTTTCGCTCAACGTCATGCCGAGTTTCCTGTCTTTGGGGTGTCTGTCACCGAGGGGTGCGCGGTGACCGGTTGCGAACGTGGGAGTAGGCCTCCCCGGTCGGCCGTGGCCGACCGGGGAGGCGGTGTTGGTGGGTCAGCTGCCGGCGGGCTTGAGGTGTAGGACCACGTCCAGCGCGTTGGGCTGGGTGGGCTGCAGCGCGCCGTACGGGTCGGCGTCGTCCGGCCAGCCGGTCCAGTTCTTCGTGCTGTACGCGCCACCGATGTTGTCCGCGCCGACCGGGATCATCGGCATCTGCTCGACGAAGATCTTCTGCAGCGTGTTCATCGCGGCGGTACGGGCGGCCTCGTCCGTCGCATTGGCGTAGGACCGCAGGGCATCGGTCGCCTGCTGGTTGTTGAAGCGGCCGAAGTTGCCGGCGGGGGAGGCGGTGCCGATCGGCTTCAGCTGCGAGCCGTCCATGATGGTCCGGTAGATGTCGTACGGCGTGGCGCCGCCCTCGGTCCACCGGAAGGTCGCGTCGAAGTTGCCCTGCTCGACGTTGCGGAACCAGGCGTCCTGGTTGGCCTTGTCGACCGTGGCCGAGATGCCGATCTTGGACAGGTTGTCCCGCACGATCTCGAGGCTGGTCTGGTAATCGGACCAACCGGCCGGGTCGGTCAGGGTCAGCTTGACGGGCTTGCCGGTCTTGTCCTTGAGGGTGTTGCCGTCGAGCTGGTAGCCGGCGCCGGTGAGCAGCGCCTTGGCGCCCTCGACGTCGACCTTGTGCTCCTGGCCCTTGAACTCGGCAGCGATGAACGTGTCACCGGCGGGGCTGGGCAGACCGGTCACGCTCTTCACGAGGGGGTGGAAGTAGCCGGCCTCGGCGGTGTTGAAGATGTCCTCGCGGTCGATGACCATGTTCATCGCCCGGCGCAGCACCGGGTCGTCGAACGGCTTCTTGGTGGTGTTGACGTACAGGCCGTGGATGCCCAGGACCGGCGGCGCCCACACCTTGTGGTGGGCCGGGTCCTTGTCGACGAAGACGGCCTTGTAGTTGGGGATGAAGACGAAGCTCCACTCCGACTCGCCGTTGGCGAGGGCGGTGGTCTGCGCGCTGTTGTCGGTGTACGACGTGAAGCGCAGCTCCTTGACCTTCGGCAGGTCCTGCCAGTAGCCGCCGTCCCGCACCGTCAGGGTCGTGGTGGCCGGGGTGAAGGACTTCAGCGTGTATGGGCCGCTGCCGACGGGCTGCTTGTTGGGGTCGGTCGTCGGGTCGCTGATCTTCTCCCAGATGTGCTTGGGGACGATCGGCACCCGGAACAGGACCTTCTGCTGGTTGACGAACTGCGGGCTGGCGATCTTGATGGTGACCTCGTTGCCGCTCGCCGTCGCGTCCGTGTACGGCACGCCCTGGTCGTTCAGCGCCGGGTACTTCTTGACCAGGTTGTAGGTGAACGCCACGTCCTCGGCGGTGAGCTTCTGGCCGTCCGACCAGGTGGCGTTGTCCCTGATGGTGACCTTGACCGAGGTGTAGTCCGGCGACCATTCGGCCTTGGTGGCCAGCCACGGCTTCATCGGGTCGCTCGGCTTGACCGGGTTCCACATCATCAGCGGCTCGTAGATCTGCCAGCGGTAGCCCAGCGAGGCGGCGGCCGAGGTGGTGAGGAACGGGTTGTGGTTCTCGGCCTGCGGGCCGTTCGGCATGCCGGCGTTCAGCACGGTGGCCGCCTGGCCCTTGTTCTTGTTCGCGTTCGGACTGTCGCCGCAGGCGGCGAGCGTTGCCAACGCCGTCACGCTCGCCAGGGCGAGGGCGAGGCTGCGTCTGACGCGCATGTGTTCCTCCCGGTCGTGGTGGGTTCGGTGGGTTCGTTGGCGGAGCGGGGTGTGCGTCACCGCGGCGGGACGTGCGGGACGCCCCGCCGGGGTCAGCGGAGCTGCTGCTGGAACGGCTCCGGCACGGGCCGGCGCGGCCCGACGGCTCGGCGGTCGGCCGGCGCGGGCGCTCCGGTCGAGCCGCGGACGATCAGGGTGGTGGGAATGACGCGGGGGGTGTCGGGAAGCGGCACACCCTCGAAGTACGACAGGAGCATCCGGGCCGCGGCCTCTCCCATCTCGCGCATCGGTTGGTGCACCGTGGTCAGTGGTGGTTCGGTGTGCGCCGCGTACGGGACGTCGTCGAAACCGACGACCGCGACATCCTCCGGGACCTGGCGCCCCGCCTCGCGGATCGCCTGCAGGGCGCCGCCGGCCGACAGGTCGTTGTGGGCGAAGACGGCGTCGAAGTCGATGCCGGCCTCGGTCAGCCCCCGGACGGCGCGGCTGCCGCAGTCGAAGGTGAAGTCGCCCTCGACCACGAGCCGCGGATCCAGTGGCAGGTCGGCGGCCTCGTACGCCGCGACGAATCCGGCCAGCCGCTCCTGGGTGCAGCCGAACTCCTCGCAGCCCTTGATCACCAGTGGCCGGCGCCGACCCAGTCCGAGCAGGTGGCGTGCGGCTGACTCGCCACCCCTGCGGTTGGTCGTGGCCACGGACGGGAACGGCCGCTGATGACCGCGGTCGTCGATGAGGACCACCGGCAGGCCGCCATCGTGCAGCTCGGCAATGCAGTCGAGGCTGCCCTCGGGCTCGATGACCAGCAGCCCGTCGAACGACTTCGCCGAGACCTGCGAGGCGAACTGCCGCAGCGACTCCTCGCCGCGGTTGCAGGTGAAGAGCAACAGCCCGTAACCGGCGCTCTCCACCATGTCGACGGCACCCTGCAGCACCTCGCCCATCCATGGCCAGGTCAGGGCCGGTACCAGCATCCCGACCACCCCGGTCCGGCCGCGGGCGAGACCGACCGCGCGGGCGCTCGGCACGTACCCCAGGTCGCTGATGACGGCCCGGACCCGGTCCGCGGTACGGACGTGCACCTCGCCCTTGCCGTTGAGCACCCGGGAGACGGTCGTCTTGCTCACCCCCGCCCGGGCCGCGACGTCGGCGATAGTGATCGGCACGTGACGCTCCCGGGTCGCAGCGGTGGGGCGGGTATTCCGGAACCGGTTGCGGAACCGGTTGCATCGCAGTGAATCGAAGTGGCGCCGGTCACGTCAATCACGACCAGGTAACGAAACATGGCTAAGTTCAAAAGATTAAAAAAGTGGCTCACGTGCCGGCGTCGGGTGCCGCAAGGATCAGCCCGCTGAGCAGCTTCGATGTCTTCCGGCCGTTCGGTCGGCGCGCTCGGCCTACGGCGTGCCCCGGCGCCGGCGGTGGTCCTCGGACACGCAGTACACGTCGCCGGAGTTGGCCTCGTGCGGCAGCGCCCACAGGTACGCCGCCACCTCCGCCGCCGGCAGCCAGTCCGGCAGGGCGAGGCCCATCTCGTCGCCGAGCGCGACGCTGAACCGGGTGAACCCGAGCCCGGTGAGCCGGTCGAGGCAGCGCGGGGCCAACTCGCGGGTGATCGTGGTGAACTCGAACGACAGCGCTGGCAGCGGCTGGTTCAAGCCGGTCAGCACGGCGTCCTCGAACCCCTCCACGTCGATCTTCACGAAGGCCGGTACGCCGTGCGCGGCGATGAGCCGGTCGAGTGTGGTGGTGGCGACCTCGATCTCGGCGTCCCAGGTCTCGTGCGCCCAGCCCCCGGCGCCGGCCGCCGCCCGGACGAACTGGGGGGAGGCCGTGGAGATGGTCGGATTGGCGGAGTTGACGTGCAGCCGGACCCGGTCCTCGTGCGCCCCGCAGGCGGCCTCGACCACGATGACCCGGTCGTCGTCGCCGTAGAGCGCGCGCAGCGCCCGGACGCAGAGCGGCTGGGGCTCGACGGCCACCACCCGGGCGCCGAGGCGGCGGAAGCTGCCGAGCCGGTCGCCGACGTGCGCCCCGACGTCGAACACCAGGTCGCCGGGGCGGACGAACCGCGCGTAGAAGGCGTCCATCGCCGCGTCCCGGGCCGGGTCGCCGTAGTACGCCTCCAGTGACCGGCGCAGCCCCGACATGGTGGGATCCGCCTTGAGTGCCTCGATCGCCCCGATATGACCGCCCACTGCTCCGACCGTAGCCATGCCGTCGGAAACCCGAAGGCCATTCGGGCAACCTGGCGGTCTGCCAGCAGGCCCAGCCTCCTAGGATGCCCTAGGGGTAGTGACCAAGAGGCCGCAAGTGGCGGCATCCCGCTCGGGGATACCGCCACTTGCGCGATCTGGACTGGGTCGAACGTGATCAGGGGGTGTCGACAACCTCCTGGCCGAGCGGCCAGAGCGCCGCCGGCACGAGCTTGAAGTTCGCCATCCCGAACGGGATGCCGATGACGGTGAGGCAGAGGCCGACGCCGGCGACGATGTGGGAGAGCGCGAGCCACCAGCCGGCCAGCAGCACCCACAGCACGTTCGCGAGGCCGGAGGCGATCCCGGCGCCCGGCTTGGGGACGACGGTGCGGCCGAACGGCCACAGCGCGTACGAGGCGAGGCGCAGCGACGCCACCCCGAACGGGATGGTGATCACCAACGCGAAGCAGATCAGGGCGGCCACCCCGTAGCCCAGGGCCAGGACGAGGCCGCCACCGAAGACGAGCCACAACAGGTTCAGTACGAAGCGCAGCACGCGTCCATGGTGACCGGCGCGCGCAAGATCCAACCAGTCCGCCCCGGTGTCCACCAAGGGCGGCTGGGACACCGGGGCGACGGGTCAGGTCTGGTTGCCCGGTATGTTCTTGTAGTCCTGCGGGCTGACCCCCTGCGGGCGCGGGTCCTTCTGCCGCTGGCCACCGCCCTGGTTGGCGTTGGCCGACCCGCCGAGCGCCTGGATCATCTCGTTCTTGTTCATCTGGTCGACGTTGTCGAGTCCGGCGCGCTCCGCCTGTTTGCGCAGTTCACCGGTCTTCATCTGGGCGGGATCGCGTCCCATCGCTCCTCCTTCGGTCCGGTCCCCCGTCGCTTACCCGTAGCTCGGCGGCAGCAACGTGGGTGGGCGCGATCCGGCGGGGGTCGCCCGCCGCGACCACCCGCCCGTCGCGCAGCGCCACCAGGTGGGTGGCGTGCCGGGCCGCCTGGTGCAGGTCGTGCAGCACGGCCACCAGGGTGCGGCCCTGCTCCTCGTCCAGCCGGGCGCACAGGCTCCCACCGCGGCCCAAACGACCGTTAAGCTCACGGGGTGGGGATCGACGAACTGTATCCGGCCGCGCGGCTGGCCGCCGCCCAGCGCGCCACCGCCGCGGCGGGCCTGGACGCGCTGCTGCTCACGCCCGGCTCCGACCTGCGTTACCTGACCGGCTACGACGCGCACGAGGGGGAGCGGCTGACCTGCCTGGTGCTCCCGGCTGCGGGCGAGCCCACCTTGATCGTGCCGGTCCTGGAGCGCCCGGCCGCCGAGGCGTCCCCCGCCCCGGCCACCGGCGCGCGGCTCGTCGACCACACCGACGGCACCGACCCGTACCCTCTGGTCCGGGCGGCGCTGCCCGGCCCGGTGGCGACGGTGGGGCTGGCCGACCGGATGTGGGCCGAGCAGGTGCTCGCGCTGCGCACCACGCTGCCCGACGCCGCCCAGCGCCTCGCGTCCGAGGTGCTGCGCGAGTTGCGGATCCGCAAGTCGCCCGCCGAGGTGGCGGCCCTCGCCGAGGCGGGCGCCGCGATCGACGCGGTGCACCGGCGGATGGGGGAGTGGCTGCGTCCCGGCCGGACCGAGGCCGAGGTCGCCGCCGACATCGCCGCCGCGATTCGCGCGGCCGGCCACGTCACCGTGGACTTCGTCATCGTCGCCGCCGGGCCGAACGGCGCCAGCCCGCACCACGGCACGTCCGACCGGCCGATCCGGGCCGGGGAGCCCGTCGTGGTCGACATCGGCGGCACCATGCCGTCGGGCTACCGCTCCGACTGCACCCGCACGTACGTCACCGGCGGTCCCGCCCCGGCCGAGTTCACCGACTACTACGCGGTGCTGCACGAGGCCCAGCGGGCGGCGGTGGCGGCGGTGCGGCCCGGGGTGACCGCCGAGGCGGTCGACGCGGCGGCCCGGGACGTGATCAGCGCCGCCGGCTATGGCGACGCCTTCCTGCACCGCACCGGCCACGGCATTGGCCTGGACACCCACGAGGAACCGTACGTCGTGGCCGGCAACCCGCGACCGCTGGAGGCCGGCATGGCGTTCTCGGTCGAACCCGGTATCTACCTCGCCGGGCGGCACGGCGCCCGGATCGAGGACATCGTCGTCTGCACGACGGACGGCGGGCAACGGCTCAACACCACCCCCACGGAGCTCATCGCGCTATGACTGTCGACCGGATCCTCCCCACCGACGAGGCCCACGACCTGCTGGACCTTGCCACCGAACTCGCCGATCGGGAGCTGGCCCCGAAGGCCGCCGGCTTCGAGGAGCGCGCCGAGTTCCCCCGCGAGGTGCTGCGCACCCTGGGCCGGGCCGGGCTGCTCGGCCTGCCGTACGCCGAGGAGCACGGCGGCGCCGCCCAGCCGTACGAGGTCTACCTGCAGGTGCTGGAGATCCTGGCCAGCCGCTGGCTCGCGGTCGCCGAGGCGGTCAGCGTGCACACCCTGTCGTGTTACCCGCTCGCTCAGTTCGGCACCGACGAGCAGCGCAAGCTGCTGCCCGACATGATCGGCGGGGAGCTGCTCGGCGCCTACTGCCTCTCGGAGCCGCAGGGCGGCTCGGACGCGGCGGCCCTGACCACCAAGGCGGTCCGCGACGGCGACGACTATGTGGTCTCCGGCACCAAGGCATGGATCACCCACGCCCGGGTCGCCGACTTCTACAACATCTTCTGCCGCACCGGCGGTCCCGGCCCGAGGGGCATCTCCTGCCTGCTGGCCGACCGGAACACCCCGGGGATCCACCCGCAGGCCGCCGAGCGGACCATGGGGCTGCACGCCTCCCCGGTCGCCCAGATCGCCTTCGACGAGGCCCGGGTGCCGGCGGAGCGGCTGGTCGGCGGCGAGGGGCGGGGCTTCACCATCGCCATGTCCGCGCTGGACTCCGGCCGGCTCGGCATTGCCGCCTGCGCGGTCGGTCTGGCCCAGGCCGCCCTGGACTACGCGGTCGGCTACGCGCAGGAGCGACAGCAGTTCGGCCGTCCGATCATCGAGTTCCAGGGACTGGGCTTCATCGTCGCCGACGCCGCCACCCAGATCTCGGCGGCCCGCGCACTCACGCTGGCCGCGGCGCGGCTGCGCGACGCCGGTCGGCCGTACTCGATCGAGGCGGCGAAGGCGAAGCTGTTCGCGACCGACGTGGCGATGCGGGTGACCACCGACGCGGTGCAGGTGCTGGGCGGTGCCGGCTACGTCGCCGACCATCCGGTCGAGCGGTACATGCGGGAGGCGAAGGTGCTCCAGATCGTCGAGGGCACCAACCAGATCCAGCGGCTGGTCATCTCCCGGTCCCTCGGGAAGGGTTGACGGGCGCGGAGGGCGACCGGCCGGCCCACCGAGCGTGACGCCCGGCGGGCCGGATGCGGCAGGGGAGCGTTCTCTCCGGTAGGTTGCACCGCGTGGAGGAGATCGACCGGGCCATCGTCGCCGCGCTGACCGGGGACGGTCGGCTGTCGTACACCGACCTCGCCGAGAAGGTGGGGCTGTCGGTGTCCGCTGTGCACCAGCGGGTCCGCCGGCTGGAGCAGCGCGGCGTCATCAAGGGGTACGCCGCGCGGGTCTCGTTCGAGGCGTTGGACCTGCCGTTGACCGCGTTCGTGGCGATCCGGCCGTTCGACCCGTCGCAGCCCGACGACGCGCCGGAGCGGCTGGCCCACCTGCCCGAGATCGACTCGTGTTACTCGGTGGCGGGGGAGGACTTCTACCTGCTGCTGGTGCGGGTGGCCGGGCCGGCGGACCTGGAGCGGGTGCTGCAGGAGATCCGTACCGCGGCCAACGTCACCACGCGCACCACCGTGGTCCTCTCGACGCCCTACGAGAACCGCCCGCCGAAGATCAATGCCGACCTGCCTGGTCGGGGTCGTTCCCGGGCGGCGGCGGAGCCGGCTGGTTCCAACGCAGGATGACCTGCCGTCCGTGCTCGTGACCGAGCACGGAGACGGTGGCGGTGTCCAGCCGGAGCAGCCCACCGGCGGACGGGGGCAGGCCGATCCAGCGGGCGCCGATCACCCGCAGGCTGTGCGCGTGGCCGACCAGGGCGACGCTGCCCCGGTCGAGCAGGGGAGCGATCCCGGCCAGCACCCGGTCCGCGCGTTCGCCGGCCTGGGCCGGTGACTCGCCGCCGGGAGCGCCGTCGGTCCAGAGGTTCCAGTGCGGGTTCTCCTCGTGGATGTCCGCAGTGGTGCGTCCCTCGTACTCGCCGTAGTTCCATTCGGCCAGGTCGGGGTCGGTGGCGTCGGCGTCGAGGCCGGCGAGGTGCGCGGTGCACGTGGCCCGCTGCCGGGGGCTGGACAGGACGCGGGCGAAGCGGCGGCCGGCGAGCAGCACGCCGAGCGCGCGGGCCTGCCGCTCCCCGTCGGGGGTGAGCTCCAGATCGGTGTACGAGGTGTGCCGGTGGCTGGCGCTCCAGGTGGTCTCTCCGTGCCGGATCAGCAGGATCTCTCCCATTCGTCCAGTTAACCAGCCACGGCGGTTCCGCGTTCACCTAGTGTCCTAGGATGCCTTACGGGTGGTGCCCACCTCCACGTCCAACGACCGCGTTTCAGCTCTACGACCACGGGGACGCGGTCAGGGAGAGGGCCGAACGGCCCGGGCACCGTTGCCAGCGAAGGGGAGTGCCATGAGCTTCACCGACAAGGCCAAGGCAAAGGCCCAGGAGATGAGCGGCCTCGCCAAGGAGCGGATCGGCGACGCCACCGACAACGAGCGGTTGCGGGCGCAAGGCGCCAGCGAGCAGCGCACGGCGCGGGACCGGCAGAAGGAGGCCGGCCGCAACGTGAAGAACTTCGAGAAGTGACCCGCACGGCGGCGGGCTCCCGGTCTCCGGGGGCCCGCCGCCGCGTGCCGGTGCGGGCCGGGTCGTCGTGCTGACCCGTCCCGTCGTCGTGGGCTCGCATCGGGTACCCGGGTACGGGCTGGTTCTGGGCGGGATGCGCCGCCCGGGCTCGATTGTCCGGTTCCGTTTCGCGGTGCCTCGTCCGGAGCCGGCGGAGGTTTTCCGGGCGGAGGGACGGGGACGCGGGTAGGGAGGGGCGAAGGCCCCCGGTCTGTGGGAACGACGCAGGAGGCGACATGAGCACCGAGAAGGCCAAGGACAGGGTCGAGCGGGTGGCCGGTGCGGCCCGGGCTCGGATGGGTGACATGACCCGGCAGGAGCGGTCGCGGGCGGAGCAGGTGGGGCGGCAGGAGGAGACCCGCGGTGGACGGCCCGGCGAGCGCGTCCAGGAGAGCGAGCAGGACGTGAGTGGTCGCTCCTTCACGAGTTGACCCCCGGCCTGGTGGTGCCCCTGGCGCGCACGTCGTGCCGGGGGCACCGGTGTGTGGCGGGCGGGCGGCCGGCCAACCGGGTGGCCGGGTTACGGTCGCGGCGTGACCGTTGCGCGTTCCCTGGTGCTGTTCGTGTTGGCTGCCCTTGCCGAGATCGGTGGGGCGTGGCTGGTGTGGCAGGGCTGGCGGGAGCATCGGGGGCTGTGGTGGGTGGCGGGCGGGGTGCTGGCGCTGGGCGTGTACGGGTTCGTGGCGACGTTCCAGCCGGACCCGCATTTCGGTCGGATCCTGGCCGCGTACGGGGGTGTGTTCGTGGCGGGGTCGCTGGCGTGGGGTGTGCTGGTGGACGGGTTCCGCCCGGACCGGTGGGACGTGGTGGGCGCGGCGATCTGCCTGCTTGGGGTGGCGGTGATCATGTACGCGCCGCGGGGCGGCTGATCCAGCCGGCGGGAACGCCGTCGCCCGGCAACCCGTGGTGCGGGTGCCGGGCGACGGGTGGTGCGCAGGTCAGTCGTCGCGGTGGGCCGCCCACCAGGCCTGGCCGGTTTCGGGCAGGGTGTCGATCGGGTCGTAGTAGGCGTAGCGCTTGTTGAGCGCTTCGAGGTCGGCGGACTCGATCGAGGTGCGGTAGTTCTTGGTCCAGTAGGAGATGCCGCGGTCGCGGTCGTACTCGGTGAGCATGTGGACCCAGCGCTTGCCGACGAAGGGGACGTCGCAGACGATGCGCGGGGTGGCGTAGCCGGGCAGGTAGCCCATGATGTCGTGCTGGAGTTGCTGGGCGTGCCAGACGGGGACCCGCCAGTGCTCGGCGTTGGGGATCATGTCGCACATGTAGAAGTAGTACGGCAGGATGCCGGCTTCGCCCTGCAGGGCGAAGCAGAGGTCGAGCAGGTCGGGGGTGGTGGCGTTGACGCCGCGCATGAGCACGCCCTGGTTGCGGACGTCGCGGACGCCGACGTCGAGGGCGGTCTGGGCGGCCTTGGCGACCAGTGGGGTGAGCGACTGGGCGTGGTTGACGTGGGTGTGGATGGCGAGGTTGACGCCGCGGCGGGCGGCGGTGCGGGCGACCCGCTCCAGGCCTTCGACGACGTCGGGCTGCAGCCAGTGCTGGGGGAGGCCCATGAGGGCCTTGGTGGCGAGCCGGATGTCGCGGATGGTTTCGATCTCGAGCAGCCGCATCAGGTATGACTCGAGGTTCTTCCACGGCACGTTGGCTACGTCGCCGCCGGAGACGACGACGTCGCGGACGCCGGGGTGGGCCTTGAGGTAGGCGATGTGGGCGTCGTAGCGGTCGACGGGCTTGAGGGTGAGTTTGAGTTTGTCGACGGCGGGGGTGGAGTTGCCGACGAGGTCCATCCGGGTGCAGTGGCCGCAGTACTGCGGGCAGGTGGAGAGCAGTTCGGCGAGGACCTTGGTGGGGTAGCGGTGGGTGAGGCCTTCGGCGACCCACATGTCGTGCTCGTGGAGGCTGTCGCGGCTGGCGTAGGGGTGGGAGGGCCAGTCGGTGCGCCGGTCGGAGGCGACGGGGATCATGTAGCGGCGGACCGGGTCGGCGAGGAAGGCCTCGGTGGTCATGGGCGCGAACGGCACCATGGTGTTGAGCATCTGTGGGGGCACCAGCATGGACATGGTGGCCAGGGCCTTCTGGTCGGCCTCGAGGTCGGCGTAGAAGGTCTCGTCGACGAGGTCGCCGAGGACGGTGCGCAGCTGCTTGATGTTCTTGACGCAGTTGACGCGCTGCCACTGGGCGTTCTCCCACTGTTCGCGGGTGACGTGGCGCCAGCCGGGGAAGCGGGTCCAGTCGGGCTCGACGAGAGGGCGGCGGCGGTATTCGTAGGGCTGTCCGGCGGTGGGGACCGCGGCCGGTGCGGGGTGGGGCGCTGGGATGGTCTCCACCGGTTGGGTCTGGGTCACGGCCCCTCCTGCTGGTCGGTGCGGATGGATCAACGGTCACGAAGGCTACTGGAAAATATCCGGTGAAGAAATTAGTCTGCCGGAAGTTTTCCCGCGACGCGAGTCCTGGCCAGGGGCTTCGAGCGGCTGGACGGAGGAGGGTCGGCGTGACGTCACCGGTGGGACTGCACCGTGTCGTGGAACCCGCGGGGGTGCTGCCGCAGGCGGCCTGGCGGCTGGACGCCGATCCGCGGGTCGCCTCGAACGAGGTGCGGATCCGGGTGGAGCGGCTGAACCTCGACGCGGCGAGCTTCCGGCAGTTGTCGGAGAAGCACGGCGGTGACGGGGAGAAGGTCCGCGCCGAGGTGCTGGAGATCATCTCGACCCGGGGGAAGATGCAGAATCCGGTCACCGGGTCGGGCGGCATGCTGATCGGCACCGTCGAGGAGGTGGGCCGGCGGTCCCCGCTGGGGCTCACGCCGGGTGACCGGGTGGCCACGCTGGTGTCGTTGACGCTGACGCCGCTGACGATCCTCGACGGGCTGGCCCGCTGGGACGGGCGCAGCGAGCAGGTGCCGTGCGACGGGTACGCGATCCTGTTCGCCCGGTCGATCGCGGCGGTGCTGCCGGCGGACCTGCACCCGGAGCTGTCCCTGGCGGTGCTGGACGTGTGCGGGGCGCCGGCGTTGACCGCGCGGGTGGTCGACGAGCAGGTGCAGCGCCGGCGGCGGGCCGGTGACGCCCGGCCGGTGCGGGTGGCGGTGATCGGCGGCGCCGGCAAGAGCGGGTCGCTGTCCCTTGCTGCGGCGCGGCGGGCGGGTGCCGGCCGGACGGTCGGGGTGGTGCCGGTGGTGGCGGAGCGGGACGCGCTGACGGCGGCCGGGCTGGCCGACGTGGTCGCGTTGGCCGACGCGCGGGACCCGGTGGGGTTGTCCACGGCGGTGACCACCGCGTTGGGTGCGCCGGCGGACGTGACCGTGGTGTGCGTGGACGTGCCCGGTTGTGAGCACGGGGCGGTGCTGGCCACCGAGGACGGCGGCACGGTGATCTTCTTCTCGATGGCGACGAGCTTCGCGGCGGCGGCGTTGGGTGCGGAGGGCCTGGCGGCGGACGTGACGATGCTGGTCGGCAACGGGTACGTGCCGGGGCACGCGGAGTTGGCGTTGGAGCTGCTGCGCGCCGAGCCGGGGGTGCGTCGTCTGTTCGAGGCGCGGTTGGCGGCAGACTGACACCATGACGAACCCCTCGACGTTGTACCGCGGCGGCGTGCTGCACTGTCCGGCCGATCCGAGCGCGACCGCCCTGCTGGTGCGGGACGGCCGGATCGCCTGGTTGGGGGCGGACGCGGACGCGCCGGCTGCCGACCGGGTGGTGGATCTGGCCGGTGCGCTGGTGACCCCGGCGTTCGTGGACGCCCACGTGCACGCCACCGACACCGGGCTGGCCCTGTCGGGCCTGGATCTGTCCGGGGTGCGGTCGGCGGGTGAGCTGCTGGACGCGGTGGCGGGGTTCGCGGCGGGCCTGCCGGGTGACGCGGTGGTGCTGGGGCACGGCTGGGACGAGTCGTCCTGGGCGCAGCGGGCGTTGCCGGACGCGGCGGCGCTGGACCGGGCGGCCGGGGGGCGGCGGGTGTATCTGTCGCAGGCGTCGATCCATTCGGCGCTGGTGTCGCGGGCGTTGCTGGCGGCCTGCCCGGACGCGGTGGCCGCCGCCGGGTACGACCCGTCGGGCTGGTTGCGGCGTGACGCGCATCACGTGGTGCGGGCGGCGGCGTTCGCGTCGGTGACCCGGCCGCAGCGGGTCGCCGCGCAGCGGGCCGCGTTGGCGCACGCCGCGTCGCTGGGCATCGCCGCGGTGCACGAGTGCGGCGGCCCGGAGATCTCCGACGAGGAGGACTTCACCGGGCTGCTGGGCATCTCCGGCGCGGGGCTGCCCGAGGTGTACGGGTACTGGGGTGAGCTGCTGGGCGCGGCGCGGGCGCGGGAGTTGGGCGCGGTCGGGGCCGGTGGTGACCTGTTCGCCGACGGGGCGCTGGGGTCGCGGACGGCGCACGTGTCGCAGGCGTACCTGGACGGGGAGCCGGGCGGGTGCGGGCACGGGTATGTGAGCGCCGAGCAGGTGCGGGAGCACCTGTTGGACTGCGCGGCGCACGGGCTGCAGGGTGGTTTCCACGCGATCGGCGACGCGGCGATCTCCACGGTCCTCGACGGGTTCGCGCAGGCGGCGGAGAAGTTGGGGGTGGATCGGCTGCGGCTGGCCCGGCACCGGGTGGAGCACGCGGAGATCATGAACAAGCGGTTGATCGCCGGGTTCGTGGAGTACGGGATCGTCGCGTCGATGCAGCCGGCGTTCGACCGGCTGTGGGGCGGCGCGGGCCGCATGTACGAGTCGCGGCTGGGGTTGTCCCGGTCGTTGGAGTCCAACCCGATGGGTGCGATGCACGCGGTCGGGGTGACGTTGGCGTTCGGGTCGGATTCGCCGGTGACGCCGCTGGACCCGTGGGGGTCGGTGCGGGCGGCGGCGGCGCACCACAACCCGGTGCAGCGGATGAGTGTGCGGGCGGCGTTCGCCGCGCACACCCGTGGCGGGTGGCGGGCGGTGCATCTGGACAACGAGGGTGTCCTGGCCCTGGGCGCGCCGGCGACGTTCGCGGTGTGGTCCACCCCGGCCGGGGTGGACAGGGGTCTGCCGGTGTTGCAGGCCGAGGATCCGGAGCTGCGCGGCGCGGACGATCCGACGCCGCTGCCGGTGTGCCGGGCCACGGTGCTGCGCGGTGACCTGATCTATGAGGAAGGTAGTGCGTGAGCGGCAAGCTTGAGCTGGATCCGGCGCTGGTGGCGCGGGCGCGGGAGTTGGCGCGCCGCGCCGGGCAGCCGGTGGTGGAGTTGGCGCGCAGCCACACCACCGTGTCGGTGGAGCGGGCGGTGCTGCGGCTGGCCGGGGTGACCGGCGCGGACCCGGACGGGATTCCGTGGGTGAACCGGCTCGTCGACGCGGTCGTGGCTGATGTGGGGCTGGGGCACGGGGTGGCCGTGCCGGTGTTCGACGCCTTGGCGCGGGAGCAGATCAGTGACGTGACGTTGCTGGCGCAGAAGGCCGCGGCGGGGTCGGTGCGGTTCACCCAGCCCACCGGCCGGGCGGCGACCGCGGCCGGGAAGGCGGCCCGTAGGGCGGTCGCGGCGGGCGTGCGGCGGATCGACCGGCGCCGTGCCGAGCGGGACCGCCTCGTGCGGCGGTACGGGGACCCGACGCAGCGGCCGTGGATCTATCTGATCGTGGCGACGGGCGACATCTACGAGGACATCCCGCAGGCGCAGGCTGCCGCGCGGGCGGGGGCGGACATCATCGCGGTGATCCGTTCGACGGGGCAGTCGCTGCTGGACTACGTGCCCGAGGGGGCGACCCGGGAGGGGTTCGCGGGCACGTACGCCACGCAGGAGAACTTCCGGCTGATGCGGGCTGCCCTGGACGAGTCGTCGAAGGAGCTGGGCCGGTATGTGCGGTTGACGAACTACGCGTCGGGCCTGTGCATGCCGGAGATGGCGACCCTCGCCGGTCTGGAGCGGCTGGACATGATGCTCAACGACTCGATGTACGGGATCCTGTTCCGTGACATCAACCCGATCCGCACGTTCGTCGACCAGCGGTTCTCGCGGCAGGTGCACGCCCGCGCCGGGATCATCATCAACACCGGTGAGGACAATTACCTGACGACCGCCGACGCGGTGGACGAGGCGCACACGGTGACGGTGTCGCAGCTGCTCAACGAGTATTTCGCGCACGAGGCGGGGTTGGCCGACTGGCAGTTGGGGCTGGGGCACGCGTTCGAGATCAACCCGGATCTGCCGGAGTCGTTCCGGCTGGAGTTGGCGCACGCGTTGCTGGCCCGGGAGTTGTTCCCGGACGCGCCGTTGAAGTGGATGCCGCCGACGAAGCACATGACCGGGGACGTGTTCCGCGGCAACCTGCTCGATGGGTTCTTCAACCTGGTGGGCACCATGACCGGGCAGGGGATCCTGCTGGTCGGCATGATGACCGAGGCGGTGGTGACGCCGTGGCTGTCCGACCGGGACATCGCCCTGCAGAACGTGCGGTATGTGCTGGGTGCCGCCGGTGGGCTGCACGAGGACTTCGTGCCCGCGCCGGGCGGGTTCATCCAGCAGCGTGCCCACCGGGTTCTCGGTGAGGCCGTCGACCTGCTCGACCGCATCGGCGACCAGTCGCTGCTCACGGCGATCGCCGAGGGCACGTTCGGGATCATGAAGCGGCCCGCGGACCGCGGCAAGGGCCTCGACGGGGTCGCGAGGCACGAGGCCGACTACTACAACCCGGCCACCGAGATCCTGGAAGGAGACCGTCCGTGACGGCCCCGGCGGAAAAGAAGATCGTCCGGCCGTACGGGGACACCACCGGCGACGGCATGGTGCAGGTGTCGTTCACGCTGCCGGTGCCGCATGACAAGCGGGCCGAGGGCGCGGCGGTGCAGCTGGCCAACAAGATGGGCATCGACCCGGCGATGCTGGTGCACGCCAAGCAGATGGGCGACGAGTTCACCTTCTTCGTGGTGTACGGGCGGGTGAACCACCTGGTGGACCTGTCGCAGGTGCAGGTGGTGGAAAGGGACTTTCCGCTGCTGTCGGCCAAGGAGGTCAACGCGGTGGTGAAGCAGAAGTTGCGGCGCAAGCTGTCGGTGGTGGGGGCGTGCATCGGCACGGACGCGCACACCGTCGGCATCGACGCGATTCTCAACGTCAAGGGCATCGCGGGGGAGAAGGGCCTGGAGTACTACCGGGAGTTGAAGGTCAGCAACCTGGGCGCGCAGGTCAGCGTTCCGGAGCTGGTGGAGGCGGCCCGGCGGGAGAAGGCCGACGCGGTGCTGGTGTCGCAGGTGGTGACGCAGCGTGACGCGCATCTGCACAACACGCGGGAGATGTCCGCGGCGTTCCGGGAGGCGATGCCGGCCGGGAAGCGGCCGCTGCTGATCGTGGGCGGGCCCCGCTTCGACGAGACGATGACCGGGGAGCTGGGTGTCGACCGGATCTTCGGCCGCGGCACCACCCCCGGCGAGGTGGCCAGTTACCTGGTCCACGCCCTGATCACGAACAAGAAGGCGAGAGCATGAGCGATTCCCGCGTCGGTCTGACGGTGACGCATCGGCGGTACGTGCCGTACTCGCACGCCCACTACGCCGGGAACCTTGTCGACGGGGCGTACGCGCTGGGCCTGTTCGGGGACGTCGCCACCGAGGTGTGCATCCGCACCGACGGTGACGAGGGGCTGTTCGCGTCCTACTCCGACGTCCAGTTCAAGGGTCCGATGAAGGCCGGGGACGTGCTGGAGGTGGTGGCCACGGTGACCCGGGTGGGCACCCGCAGCCGCACCATCGACTTCGAGGCGCGGGTGGTGTGCCGGGGCCGCCCCGACAGGAGCGAGTCCGCCGCCGAGGTCCTCACCGAGCCGATCGTGGCGGTCACCGCGACCGGCACCGTGGTCGTCCCCCCGGCGGCGTGAACGCCGCCGTCTGCGCCGACGTCGGGTCCACGTACACCAAAGCCGCGGTGATCGACCTCGACGGCGGCCGGCTGGTCGCGGCGGCGTCCGCGCCGACCACCGTCGGCACGGACGTGCTGCATGGCCTGGACGCCGCCGTCGGCGCGGCCACCGCCCGCGCCGGGGTCCGGGACCTGCCCTGGTACGTGTGCTCGTCGGCCGGTGGTGGGCTGCGGCTGGCGGTCGTCGGCTACGAGCCGCTCGTCACCGCGCAGGCCGGCCGGCGGGTGGGCCTGTCGGCCGGGGCGAACGTGGTGCACGTGGCCGCCGGGCGGCTCGGCGCGGCCGAGTTGGCCGCGTTGCGCGCCGCCCGTCCCGACGTGGTGCTGCTGGTCGGCGGCACCGACGGCGGTGACGCGGAGACGTTGACGCACAACGCGACCCGGCTGGCGAAGGCCCGCTGGCGGGTGCCGGTGGTCCTCGCGGGCAACGTCGAGGTCCGCGACGACCTGCACGCGCTGCTCGCCGCCGCGAAGGTGCCGGTGACCGTCGCCGACAACGTGCTGCCCCGCATCGGGGTGCTCGCCCCCGCACCGGCGCGGGCGGCGATCCGGGAGGTGTTCCTGCGGCACGTGATCGGCGGGAAGAAGCTGTCCCGTGGCGGCCGGTTCGCCCGGCTGGTGCGGGCGGCCACGCCCGACGCGGTGCTGACCGGGGTGGAGGTCCTCGCCGACGCGCTCGGCGGGGATCTGGCCGTCGTCGACGTCGGCGGCGCCACCACCGACGTGTACTCGGTGCTCACCCCCGACGAGCGGGACAGCGGGCCGGGCCGGGAGGTCGCCGGCACCCTGTGGCGGGCCCGCACCGTCGAGGGGGACCTGGGCATGCGGTGGAGCGCCCCCGGCGTGGTCCGCGCCGCCGCCGAGGAACGTCTGCTCACCCCCGGGGAGGAGGAGCAGTTGGCGGCGGCGGCGGCGGTGCGGGCCGCCGACCCCGGGTTCCTGCCCGCCGACGACTCCGACCGGGCCGCCGACCGGCGTATCGCGGCGCTCGCCGCGACGGTGGCGCTGCGCCGGCACGCCCGCGGCGCGGCCACCGGGGAACGCGCCGGCCGGGACCTGCGCGACGTGAAGCTGATGGTCGGCTCCGGTGGGGTGCTGCGGCACGCGCCGGCCGGCGACGCCGCCGCGGTGCTGGCCACGGTGCTCACCGACCACGCCGGCGGGTGGCCGCTGCCCCGGGCCGCCCGCGCGGTCGTCGACGTCGACTACGTCCTCGCGGCCGGTGGTCTCCTCGCCGCCGACGAGCCGGAAGCGGCGGCCCGGCTGCTGCGTCGGCATCTCGGCGGAGATTGAGCCGCCACCCGGCACGGATCGAGACGCGCCGACGCGACACGCCGTGGCGCAACACACGACAGGCCGGGGTGGGTTGACAGCGGCGGGGGTGCACGCCGTACCGTCTTTGAGTCCTACCAAGGGAAGCGGCTGCTGTTCGCTTCGTCCCTTCGTCCGCTGGCCGAGCGACCCGAGTGGTTGCGGCGGCCAGGTCCAGCGGGCGGGGGTCGGCGGGGCGGCGCGAACCGGCCGCGGTTACCGGTGTACGGGCAGGGTGAAAGGCACGGCCAGTAGACAACGGCCAGGCGGGGGCAGCCAGTCCGCGTCCGGTCGGTCCGAAGGTCGGCGCCGCTCATTCTCGCCCCACCGGCCGGGAAGGGCCTGGGAGCATCGGGGCGCGGCGCGAGCCGCGCCCCGATTTTCGTTGCGCCGTCACAGGTGGCGGCGGCGCCACTCGGACTGTTCCTGCTCGGTGGCGATCTGCTCCTGCAGCGCGACCTGCCGGACGTGGCGGCGCAGCGGGTCGCCGGTGCGCAGCCCGGCCAGCACCAGCGCGACGCAGGCCGCGGCGAGCACCGCCAGGCCGGCGACCGCCGGCAAGAGGCCCGCGGGCAGCAGCACGACGGTCAGCGTCACCACCGTCACGGTCGGCAGCAGCCGCACCCGGTGGCTGGCCCGCGCCCACAGCGCCAGCAGGCCCACGATGTAGATGATCACGCCGGCGAACAGCACCCGGTTGTCCAGGCCGACAGCCCGCACCCGCCACGGGTCGACATGCGGGTCGGCGATCACGGCGAGGTAGCGTTTCAGGCCGAGGGCGAACAGGATGATCCCGACGACCAACGGCAGATGCAGGTACGCGTAGACGTCCCGGGCGAAGGACGCCCGTTCGTCGACGTCGCGGGTGCGGTGCAGCTTCTGTTCCAGGGCCGGCGCCAGGGTGTCGAAGTACATCCACCACAGCGCCGCGATGGTGGTGACGCCGAACACCGACGCCACGATCACCGCCCAGCTCAGCGGCAGGCCGACGGCCGGTTTGGGGCCCAGCCCCAGCGAGATGATCGACTCGCCGAGCGCGATGAGCAGGATCAGCGCGTACCGCTCCGCCCAGTGGGCTGCGGAGACCACTGCCAGGCCGACGTTGCGGACCCGACCCCCGGCGGTGAACTCGATGGCCACGGCGGCCGCCCACAGCGCCACCCGCAGCCAGGTCGGCCCGACCCCTGGCTGTTGCGGCAGCGCCCCGGCGACCACGATGAGCGTCACGCTGGCCAGCAGCGGCAGGCCGAACCGCAGTGCCGCGCGGCCCGGGGCGTCGGCGCGGGTCAGCACCACCAGCACCTGCACCGCCCGGATGACCAGGTAGCAGGCGGCGAAGACGAGCGGGCCGGGTGGCCCACCGGGACGGCTGGTGAACGCCTGCGGCAGGCTCAGGTTGAGCACGAACAGGGCGACCACCGTCACCACGCCGATCAGCGGCAGCACCCCCTGGTCGGTGCGGACCAAGTTGCCGAGGGCGGCGAACGAGACCCAGCACCACCACAGCAGGGCCAGCACCACGAGCCCGGCGAGCAGCGTGCGCACGCTCAGGCTCGCCGCCAGCAGGACGGTGACGTTGAGGAACGACAGCACGAACACCAGGTCGTAGAACAACTCCAGGCGGGTCACGCCGGACCCCGGCGCGGCAGGCAGGATGCGACCCCGCCACCGGCCTGCGCTCATGCTGCCGAGTCTGGCAGCGCCGGCCGCCGCCGCACGGAAAAGCCGCCGAACCCGGACGCGCGGCGGCCAGGCCGGCCGCCGCGTGACACCGGCGCCACCTCGATCTGGTCACCACCGTGCTGGCGTGTTTCACCCACGACGCCCCGATCCTGCCTCGGGCTGCCCCCGTTCACTGGGGCACGGGCCGGCGGCCGGGCCGGGCGGGTAGCCTTCGGCGCGTGATCGTGGTGAGGTGCCGGTGACGACGCTGGACCGGGAAGAGGTGCGCGCCCCGCACGGGGCACACGAGGCGGCGGGGCGGCGTCCGCTGCCGCTGCGGGTGGCCGCGCCGCTGGCCGTCGCGGCCGGGCTGGCCCTGCTGGTCGCGTTCCCCCCGTACGGGGTGTGGCCGCTGGCGCCGGTCGGGGTGGCGTTGCTCGCGGCGGCGGCGCACCGGCGGCGGCTGCGTGCCGGTGCGGGGCTGGGTTTCCTCACCGGGCTGGCGTTGTTCGCGCCGCTGCTGGAGTGGGCCAACCTGCACACCGGCGTCCTGCCGTGGATCCTGCTGTCCCTGCTGCAGGCCGGTTACCTGGCGTTGCTCGGCGCGGCCACCGCCTGGGTGTCCCCGCTGGTCGACCGGCACCGGGCGGCGTGGCCGCTGCTGACCGGGGTGTTGTGGGTGGGGCAGGAGGCGCTGCGGGACCGCACCCCGTTCGGCGGGTTCCCGTGGGGGCGGCTGGCGTTCAGCCAGGACACGTCCCCGCTGCTGCGGCTGGCCGCCCTCGGCGGCGCCCCGCTGGTCACCTGCGCCGTCGCGCTGGCCGGCGGGCTGCTGGTCACCGCCGCCTGGCGGGACTGGCGCCGGCCCGCCGGGCATTGGCGGCCCGTGGCGGGGCTCGCCGCCGCGCTGGCGGCTCTGCTGGCCGCCGGGTCGGCCGTTCCGGTCGGGGTGCGCGGCGGTGGGGACACCGTCACCGTCGCCATCGTGCAGGGCAATGTGCCCCGCCTCGGGCTGGACTTCAACGCCCAGCGGCAGGCCGTGCTCAACAACCACGTCGACGCGACCTTGCGACTGGCCGAGCAGGTCACCGCGGGTACGCAACGCCGCCCCGACCTGGTGGTGTGGCCGGAGAACTCCAGCGACATCGACCCGCTGCGCAATCCGGACGCCGCGGACCGTATCTCCCAGGCCGCCGACGCGATCGGCGCGCCGATCCTGATCGGCGCGGTGCTGCTCGGCCCCGACGCCGGGCAGGTCCGCAACGCCGGCCTGGTGTGGCGGCCCGGCACCGGCCCCGACCTCGGGCAGCTGTACGTCAAGCGGCATCCGGTGCCGTTCGCCGAGTACGTGCCGCTGCGCAAGATCGCCCGGATGGTCAGCGATCAGGTCGACCGGGTCCGCGCCGACTTCGTGCCCGGCGCCGCCCCCGGCGTGCTCAACGCCGGGGCGGTCACCCTCGGCGACGTGATCTGCTTCGAGGTCGCCTACGACGGCCTCGTCCGGGACACCGTCACCGGCGGCGGGCAGCTGCTGGTGGTGCAGACCAACAACGCCACGTTCGACGAGGCGGAGGCCCGCCAGCAGTTGGCCATGGTGCGGCTTCGTGCCGTCGAGCACGGCCGTGCGGCGTTGATGGCCTCCACGGTCGGCGTGTCCGGGTTCGTTTCCCCCGACGGGCGGGTAGACGGGGCCACCGGGTTCAACACCGCGGCGGTGGTGGTCCGGCAGATGGAGCTCGGGCACGGGCGTACCACGGCCACCCGGGCGGGGGTGTGGCCGGAGGTGGCTCTCGCGGCGCTGGCCGTGGCGGCGCTGGCCGGCGCGGCGGTGCTGCGCCGGCGGCGGGAGGTCACCTCCGGGTAGGACGAGGGAAGGGCGGTACGAGGTGGGCGTGGCAGCCGGGAAACGGACGGCCGGCCATCCCGGGGTGGGTCGGGTGCTGGTGGTCATCCCCACCTACAACGAGGCCGACAACGTCCGGACGATCGTCGCGCGGGTCCGCGAGGCCGCGCCGGCGGTGGACATCCTCGTCGCCGACGACAACAGCCCCGACGGCACCGGCGCGATCGCCGACGGGCTGTCCCGTACCGACCCGCACGTGCACGTGCTGCACCGGCAGGGCAAGGACGGCCTCGGCGCGGCCTACCTGGCCGGTTTCGCCTGGGCCCGGCAGCGCGGCTACGACGCCGTGGTGGAGATGGACGCCGACGGCTCGCACGCCCCGGAGGACCTGCCGGCGCTGCTGGCCGCGGCCCGCGACGCCGACGTGGTGATCGGCTCCCGGTGGACCCGCGGCGCGCGGGTGCTGAACTGGCCGCTGCGGCGGCTGCTGCTGTCCCGCTGCGCCAACCTGTACACGCGGCTGGCGTTGGGCATGCCGGTCTCCGACGCCACCGGCGGCTACCGGGTGTACCGGACGACGGCGCTGGACGCCATCGACCTGGACTCGGTGTGCTCGCAGGGGTACGCGTTCCAGGTCGAGCTGTCCCGGCTGGCCCACCGGGCCGGGGTGCGGATCGTGGAGGTGCCGATCACGTTCGTCGAGCGGGAGCACGGCGACAGCAAGATGAGCCCGCTGATCATGGCGGAGGCGTTGTGGCGGATCACCAGCTGGGGGCTGCGGGACCGGCGTCCGTCGGTGCGGCGGGGCGCCCCCGCCGAGTTGGCGCGGTGGCCGTGAGCGCGGGCGTGTCATGCTGGAGGGGCGTGAGGACACCCCTGGCTTGTGAGGTGAGATGCGCCGAGGACTGAGGTACGTGCCGCCGGCCCTGCTGCTGCTCGCGGTGCTGGAGCTGACCGTGTTCGTCCTGGTGGGGCGGGGCGTCGGGTTCGGGGCGGCGCTGCTGCTGGTGTTCGCGGCGTCCCTGCTCGGCCTGGTGCTGCTGCGCCGGGAGGGGGTTCGGGCCTGGCGGGGTTTCCGGGCGGCCGTGGAGTCCGGGCAGCCGCCGGGGCGGCAGGTCACCGACGGGCTGGTGGGTCTGCTGGGGGCGCTGCTGCTGGCGCTGCCCGGCCTGCTCAGCGGCGCGGTGGGGCTGCTGTTGCTGGTGCCGCCGGTGCGGCGGCTGGCCCGGGTCGGGGTGCAACGTCTCGCCGAGGGCCGGGTGTCGTCGATGGTCGCCGGTGACCTGTTCGGCCCGCGCCGGGTCCGGGTGTACCGGGGCGCGCCGCAGCCACCGCCGGCCCCGCAGCAGCAGCAGCCGGTTGTCGAGCCGGGCCGGCCCATCGAGGGGGAGATCATCGAGCCGGGCCGGCCCTGACCGCCCAGACGTGACGAAGCGCCCCCGGGGTGATCCCCGGGGGCGCTTCGGTTGTTGGTGCGCTCAGGCGCGGCCGCGGCGGGTGCGGACCTCCTGGAGCCGCTCGGCGAGGATGTCCTCCAGTTCGGCGATGGAGCGCCGCTCCAGCAGCATGTCCCAGTGGGTACGCGGCGGCTTGGCCTTCTTCTGCTCCGGCTCGCTGCCGTCGACCAGCCGGGCGACGCTGCCGTCGAACTTGCACTCCCAGGTCGTCGGGACCTCGGCGTCGACGGCGAACGGCACCTCGAACTGGTGCCCCTTGGCGCAGAGGTACTCGCGGGTCTGGCGCGGCGCGAGCTCCGTGTTGCGGTCGGATTCGTAGCTGACCGCGCCCAGTCGGCTTCCGCGCAGCATGCGCTCGCCCATGATCGGCTTCCCCTCGTTCGTGGTGCTGTCTTCTCGGTGTAACGGTCCCTGCCCGCCCGGCCATTCCCGCCCATGCGGAACCGGCCCGCATCGGTCGGGACCCTGCAAGGGTAGCCGGCCATGACAGGTCCCCGGCGGGGTCGTCCCCGGCCGGGTCGAATGGGTGGAGTGATTTGGCTGTCATTGGGGATGTTAGCCGCCGCAGGTGTGCGGGAGGTGACGATGACCAGTGACGCGCCGATAGACGCCCGACCGCCCGGGGGAAGGACGTTTTTCGGCCACCCCCGGGCGCTGTCGACGCTGTTCCTCACCGAGATGTGGGAGCGGTTCAGCTTCTACGGCATGCGCGCGATCCTGGTGCTGTACCTGACCGCGGCCGTCGCCGACGACGGCCTGGCCATCCCGGAAACCACCGCCAACGCCGTGTACGGCACCTACAACGCGATGGTCTACCTGATGGCGCTGCCCGGCGGCTGGGTCGCCGACCGGCTGCTCGGCGCCCGGCGCAGCGTGCTGTGGGGCGGCATCGTCATCGCCGCCGGTCACTACGTGATGGCGGTGCCGGCCCGCTGGAGCGTGTTCGCCGGCATGGCCCTGATCGTGCTCGGCACGGGCCTGCTCAAACCCAATATCTCCACCATGGTCGGCGACCTGTACGACCGGGACTCCCCGCGCCGCGACGCCGGCTTCTCCATCTTCTACATGGGCATCAACCTGGGCGGGTTCATCGCGCCGCTGGTCACCGGGTTCCTCGGCGAGAAGATCAACTGGCATCTGGGGTTCGGCGCCGCCGCGATCGGGATGACCTTCGGCGTCCTGCAGTACGTGCTGGGCCGGCGGAACCTCGGGGAGGCCGGCGCGCGGCCGGTCGACCCGCTGCTCGGGGCCGACCGGCGGCGGGCGCTGACCCGCATCGGCGTGGTCGTCGTGGTGGCGCTGGCGGTGCTGGCCGCACTCGCCGTGACCGGACTGTTCACCGTCAACACCGTGGTCAACCTGCTCACCCTGCTCACCGTGCTGGTGGCCATCGGCTACTTCGCCCGGATCCTCACCGACCGGGAGATCAGCCGGACCGAGCGCAGCCGGATGAAGGCGTACCTGTGGCTGTTCGTGTTCGCGGCCGCGTTCTGGCTGATCTACGACCAGGCCGGGTCGGTGCTGAACATCTTCGCCGCCGACAAGACCGACCGGTCCGTGTTCGGCTTCACGTTCCCGGCGTCCTGGCTGCAGTCGGTGAACCCGATCCTGATCATCATCGGGGCGCCGCTGGCCGCCTGGCTGTGGCTGAAGCTGGGGCACCGGGTGTCCACGCCGATGAAGTTCGCCGTCGGGCTGGTCCTCAACGGCCTGTCGTTCGTGCTGATGGCCGCCGCCGCCCGGGCCGCCGTCGGTGGCGAGCTGGTGTCGCCGTGGTGGCTGGTGGCCGTGTACGCCATCCAGGTCGCCGGTGAGCTGTCGCTGAGCCCGGTGGGCCTGTCGGCCACCACGAAGCTGGCCCCGGTCAAGTACGCCAGCCAGATGATGGGGCTGTGGTTCCTCGCCACCGCCGTGGGTGACGCGATCGGTGGCCAGGTGGCCCGGCTGGCCGGGACCTGGTCGGAGTCGACGTACTTCCTCACCTTCGGGCTCGCGTCGGTGGTGCTGGGGGTGAGCGCGGTGATGTTCACCCGGCACATCCGGCACCTGATGGCCGGCATCCACTGACGTGCCGGGTATCAGGCCGCCGGGGTGGGTGGCAGCGGCAGCGGCAGGCCGGGCAGCCCGTCGATGCTGGTGGCGATGTGCGGCTTGCCGGCGAAGTAGGCGCTCAGCGACGCGTCGTCCTCCCGGGCGAACCGCCGGCCGTGCAGGTCGCGGTCCGCGTCGTAGGTCATCAGGGGGACCGCGTACCCGCAGGTGTCGCGGATCAGGTCGGCGCGGACCACGATGATCGCCCGCAGCCCGTGCACGCTGGCGTCGATGTCGGGGAAGTGGCGCAGCAGGTCCGCCCAGCGGGGATCGTCGCGGAACACCGGCTCGCCGCGTCCGTGCACCCGCACGATGTTCGGCGGGCCGGTGAACGCGCACCACATCAGCGTGATGCGGCCGTTCTCCCGCAGGTGGGCGATGGTCTCCGCGTTGCTGCCGGCAAAGTCGAGGTAGGCGACCGTGTGCTCGTCGAGCACCGCGAGGCAGCCGCGCAGGCCCTTCGGGGACAGGTTGACGGTGCCGTCGCCGGCCAGGGGGGCGGTGGCGGTGAAGAACATCGGCTGCGCCTCGATGAAGGTGCGCAGCCGGCCGTCGATGCGCTCGTACGTCTTTCCCACACCCGCATCATCGCCGTCGCCGGGCTGTCGGCGCCGCCCCGTCCCAGCCCGTGATCAGGCGGGCAGCCGCTCCCGCAGCCAGTCGGACAGGCCGGTCAGGGCGGGCGGGGCGATCTGGTGGCCGACCGGGTCGCGTCGGGCCGTGGCGGCCGCGCCGGACTTGCCGCGCAGGTACGCCCAGGTGCGGTCGAGCAGCTCGCGGGGGATGACGCTGTCGTGCTCGCCCTGGGCCACGAACACGGGCACCCCGGCCAGCCGGCCGGGCGTGGTGGGCACCCCGGCGTCGAACGGCAGGGTGCCGTAGAGGATCGCGGCGCCGGCGTACCGGGCCGGGTCGTCGAGCAGCAGCCCACCGGCGAACGCGGCGCCGCCGCTGAAACCGACCAGCGCCACCGGCCGGCCGGCGGGGGCCACCTCGTCGAGCCAGCCGCGGAACCAGTCCATGGCGGCGCGTAACGATGCGGCGACCGGGCGGCCGACGCCCCGGTTGGCGAACCAGGCGTAGCCGCCGCCCTCGGCGATCGGCGCGCGGACCGCCGCGTACGCCGGGCCGGCGGGCAGGTGGCCGGCCAGCGAGAGGATCTCCTGCTCGTGGCTGCCGCGGCCGTGCAGCAGCACGACCAGCGGGGCCGCCGGGTCGGGGTTGCCGGCGATGGCCGCCACCGGCGGCGGGAACGTCATCTGGTTGTGCATTCAACCAAAATACGTCAGGTGTCGCGGGCGCCGAGCCTCGCCAGGGCGCTGGCCAGGTCGCTGACCTGGTCCGCGAGCTGGGCGGCCCGCCGCTGCGCCGCGTCGCGGTCGGTCTCGGCGGCGCGCAGCCGAACCGTCAGCTCGGCCAGCCGAGCCTCGGCGGCGCCGGCGCCCTCCCGCGCGGCCGCCAGGTCCGCGGCGAGGGCGTCCCGCTCGTCGGCGCGGGCCGCCGCCTCCTGCCCAGCCGCCGCGACCGCCTCCACCCGGGCGGCCTCGGCCCGCTCCGCGGCGGTCCGCGCCTGCTGCTCGCCCCGCCGCGCCTCGGCGGTCTCCGTGCGGGCCCGCTCGGCCGCCGCCCGGGCCGCCTCGGCGTCGGCCCGGGACCGGTCCGCCTCGGCGGCCAGCCGCTCGGCGCGTTCCACCGCCTCCCCGGCCGAACGGGTGGCCCGCTCGGCGTCACCGCGGGCGGCATCCCGCTCGGCGGTCAGGTCGGTGACCCGCCGCCGCTGGACGTCGAGCTCGGTGCGCGTGGTACGCAGCTCGTGGCGGGCGGCGTCGCGGTCCCGTTCGGCCTGCACCCGCAGCGCCTGCGCGGCGCTGGCCTCCCCGCGCGCCTCGTCCCGGGCCGCCTCGGCGTGCCGCGCCCCCGCCACGGCCCGGGCGGCCTCCGCCTCGGCCCGCTCGGCCCGCTGCCGGGCCGTGTCCCGTTCGGCGGCCGCCGCCTGAGCCTCCTGCCGGGCGCGGGCGGCGGCCGCGGCAGCGTCCTCGCCGTCGCGGCGGGCGTCGTCGCGTTCGGTGTGCGCGGCCGCGACCTGGGCGGCCGCCTCGGCACGGACCAGGGCGACCTGCCGCTCCACCCCGGCCGGGGACAGCTCGGCGTGCAGCGCCTCGGTGAGGCTCTCGACGATCTGGTCGAGCCTGTCCACCGCCTCCCAGGTGCGGGCCACCTGCCCGGGCAGGCCGGGAGCGTTGCGGTGGCGCATCCGGGAGTTGCGGGAAGCCCGCTGGCAGGCGCCGTCGTTGTCCCGGCAGTAGCGGAACGGACGGCCGGCGCCGGCACGCTGCGGCACCTCCCGTCCACAGTGCGCGCAGGGGCGGGTGTCGGGGGTGGGCTGGGCGTCCATCGGGGCGAAGTCTAGTGACCGGTCCGGGCGGCCCGGCGGGCCGCGCCGGCGGCGGGTAGGTTGCCGGGCATGCCTGTCTCGCCGTACGTCGCGCGGCTGCGCCAACACATCGGACACGACCTGCTCATGCTCTACGGGGTCAGCGCGGTGGTGACCGACGACGCCGGGCGGCTGCTGCTGGCCCGCCGCGGCGACAACGGCCGCTGGTCGCTGCCCGCCGGAATGGTCGACCCGGGTGAGCAGCCGGCCGAGGCGCTGCTGCGCGAGGTGTACGAGGAGACCGGGGTGCGGGTGGCGATCGAGCGGGTCGGCGGGGTGGCCACCCATCCGGTGCGCTACCCGAACGGCGACACCTGCGAGTACCTCAACGTGTGGTTCCGCTGCCGGGCGGTCGGCGGCGCCGCCACCGCCGACGGCGACGAGTCCGTCGCGGTCGGCTGGTTCGACCCGGCCGACCTGCCGGAGCTGGACGACTGGAGCCGGCTGCGGATCGACACGGCGCTGCGCGAACAGGCCCGGGCCTGGTACGCCGCGCCGGGTGAGCGGCACGCGGGCCTCACCGGACCCGACAACCTCTGACCGTGCGTCGGCCGCGCGTACCGGTCAGGGGGTGGCGACGGCGGCGCGGGACCGGTCCGCGGCGATGCGGACCGCGAGCCCGGCCAGCACGCTGCCCATCACGTACCGCTGCGCCCGCTCCCACGCCGGCCGGCGGGTCAGGAACGACGACACCGTGCCGGCGGTGAGCACGATCAGCCCGTTGACCGCCAGCGCGATGCTGATCTGGGTCAGCCCCAGCAGCAGGCTCTGCACCGCCACGTGACCGCGCGCCGGGTCGATGAACTGCGGCAGCAGCGACACGTACAGGATGGCGATCTTCGGGTTCAGCAGGTTGGTGACCAGGCCCATGGTGAACAGCCGCCGGGGGCGGTCCGGCGGCAGCGCCGCGGGCGTGAACGCCGACCGGCCGCCCGGGCGCAGCGTCCGCCAGGCCAGCCACAGCAGGTACGCCGCCCCGGCCAGCTTCACCGCCACGTACAGCGGCGGCACCAGCACGAACACCGTGGCGATGCCGGCGACCGCCGCGACCAGGTAGACCAGGAAGCCGGCGGCCACCCCGAGCAGCGAGATCAGCCCGGCCCGCCGGCCCTGGGTGACCGACCGGGACACCAGGTAGACCATGTTCGGACCGGGCGTGAGCACCAGGCCCAACGCCACCAGGCCGATGCCCACCAACGCTCCGGTAGTGACCATGACGCCCCCGTTCCGGTGAATCTGCTGATCACCCTACGCCTGGGCCGTCGCGCCCGGATCCGGTGGACACAGGCCGTCCCACCCGTCGGGCCGGCACAGCCGGGCTGCGTGACGTGGCTGCGGCGCCGGCGGTGGTCGGCGCGGACCCGCGACGCGTACGTCCGGCGGTTCAGGCGCCCAGGAGGTGATCGACCCGCTTCCGGCGGGCGGGACCGAGGCGCGAGAATGCGGGCATGTCCATGGTCCTGCGCGCCGCTGCCACGGCCACCGCCCCCGCACTCGTGCTCCGACCGTGGCGCGCCGGCGACGTCGAGGCCCTGCTGGCGGCGTACCAGGACCCGGTGCTGCGCAGCTGGACCCGGTTTCCGGTCACCACCGCCGCGGACGCCCGGACGTTCCTGCGCCGGGCCCGCCAGGGCTGGGCGGCCGGCCGCCGGTTCAGCTTCGCCGTGCTGGAGCCGGAGCCGGACGGGGAGCGGCTGGTGGCGAACGTGGTGCTCAAGGAGATCATCCCCGGCCGCCCGTACGCCGAGGTCGGCTACTGGACCGCGGCGCCCGCCCGCGGTCGCGGGGTCGCACCCCGCGCGGTCACCGCGGTGAGCGACTGGGCCTTCGCCCGCTTCGCCGCCGGCGGGCTGACCCACCTCGAGCTGCTGCACCAGGTGGACAACCTGGCCTCCTGCCGGGTGGCGGAGAAGAGCGGGTACGCCTTCCAGGAGGTGCTGCCCGCCCGGCCCCCGTTCCCCCGTGACGGGCACCGGCACGTGCGCTGGCACCGCTGACCCTGCCGGACCCGCCGGCCGGGTGGGAATGGTCCGCCACCGCCTCGGCGCTGACCTCGCACGGGAGCGGCGGCTACGGTGGGAGCGGGAGGTGACGGCGGTGACAACCAGCTGGGATGCGGCGGTCGAGGCGCAGATCCGCTCGGCCCAGGAGCGCGGCGAGTTCGACAACCTGCCCGGCGCCGGCAAGCCGATCCCCGGGCGGGGCCTGCCCTACGACGAGTCGTGGTGGATCAAGAGCTTCCTGGAGCGCGAGCGGATTCCGGGCGACCTGCTGCTGCCCACCCCGTTGCAGCTGCGACGCCGGGTGGAGCGGCTGCCCGGCGAGGTGCGGGACCTGCCGACCGAGGAGTCGGTGCGGGCGGCGGTCACCGCGCTGAACCGGGAGATCGTGGACTTCCTGCGCGCGCCGAGCGGACCCCGGGTGGTGGTCCGCCCCGTCAACGTCGAGGAGACCGTCCGGGTCTGGCGGGAGGAACGCGCACGGGCCGCCGCCGAGCGGATCGCGGCCGCCGTGACGGCGGACAGCGCGGGCGTCCCGGTCCGCGGGCAGCGCGGACGTTGGTGGCTGCCCTGGCGCCGCCGCTGACCCTGCCTCAGCCGAGTGCGGCCCGCCAGGTCCACGCGGTACGCCGCGGCCGGTCGCCGAGCCGTGCCCGGCCGGTCATCCAGAGCAGCACCGCGGCGGGGTCGCCGTCCGGAGCGTCCGGGAACAGCCGGCCCAGCACCCCGGCGCACAGCTGTGGTGGCGGCGACCAGTCCAGCCCGAGGCCGCCGGTGAGGTCCACTCCAGGTCTGCCGCCGGCACGGTCCAGTCGCGGTCCACGGCGGGCCGCAGCACCCGTGTCATCTCGGCGGCGGCGCTGCGGACATCCGCCGCGGTCATCCCCGTCATGTCGTTCACCGCTGGTCGAGGGCGGCAGCGAGTCCAGGATGCGCTGCCAGTATGCCCGCTGTTGTGCGCGCTCTGCGGCGCTGGCCAGATGCTCCTGGTGGAACCGGAGCATCGTCCGGGCTCCGTGTCCGGGACACGCCGATCTGCCAGCCGGCGTCCCTGGTGAGTCCTGTGGGCACCACGGTGATCCTAGTTCCGCGGGGCGTCCTTCACGAACACGATCCCGTCGATGCTGGCCAGGTGGGCCGGGTCCAGCGGGGCGTAGCCGAACCAGGGGGACACCCGGGGAGCGGGTGTCACGTCGCCGAGGGCGTCGGCCAGTCGGCGGGCGTCGACGACGTATCGGTCCTGCGGGAGCGCGTACAGGAGCCCTTCGATGGTGTCCGGGGGTGGGGTCTGCACACCGTGGTGGCGGATCGTGCCGAGGGCCGTGGCCAGGACGGCGTACCCCTCACCCAGCTGGGCGTTGACGATCGTCCCGGCGCTCCACCACTGCACCGGTCCCTCCCACATCTGCATCGTGCTCTTGTCCCGCTGCAGATGTGCGTTGTGGGCGTTCACCAGCGTCGGGCCCCGTTCGGCGAGGGCGAGCAGGTTGGCGGCCATCATCGCATCCCGCACGCCGAGCAGCCATGCCATGCGCCTCGGTGCCGTGTCGGCCATCCAGAAGTGGTAGCGCAGCAGGCCGGTGGCGGTGCGCCCGTACATGCGGGCCCGGTCCCAGTCGTCGGGTGAGGACGCCGCGATCAGGTGGGGCGTCTGCGTGTCGAGCAGGGCTACCAGGTCGTCGGCGAGCAGTCGCAGCTGTGTGGCCTCGGGCGTCTGCCCCACGGACTGGGACGGGTCCATCATGGCGGCGGGATTGGTCCACCGGTCGTCGGCGCCGAGCAGGCGGTCGAGCGTTTCCGCGGTGCAGGGGAGCAGGTCGGCGTCCACCCGGGCGGTGAGGTAGGAGTGGAGTGCGGTGAGGGCCTGCCGGGGGCTCGCGGCGCCGGTGATCTCCAGCGGGCCGTCGAAACCGGCGAAGCGCACCTGCTCGGACGCGGGCCGGCCGTCGTTGTACGCGCGCATCCAGCGCACCAGCTCGCGGTTGGCCGCGAAGGCGCCCCACCCGTGGCTGAAGCCGCGCTCCATGACCTCGTCGAGGGTGCCCGTGCCGGACGTGACGTAGTCGTCCACGACCAGGCCCATCATGCAGTCGCTCTCGATCGCGATTGTCCGGTAGCCCTCCTGCTCGACGAGTTGCCGGAAGAGATCGTTGCGCACCTCGAGCAGAACGTCCTCGCCGTGGGTGGGCTCACCCAGGGCAAGCAGCCGCGGCCGGGCCGGGAGCAATCCCATGACGGTAGGGGCGTCAACGGCATGGGCGGTGTCTGTGATGCCAGCAGTCATGCCTTCAACGGTATCGTTGAACCAACGGTTGAAACTTCTATGCGATATTGGCGGGCCAGTGAGGCGTAACCTTCAAGACGGCGGTCGGCTGAGGCCGGTTGACCTGGCGCGCGGGCACGGCCTGTCCACGCAGGCGATCAGGAACTACGAGGCGGCAGGCATCCTGCCGGGCGCGGAACGCACCCCGCACGGCTACCGCACCTACACGCCGCTGCACGCGAACGCCCTGCAGGCGTTCCTCGCCCTCGTACCGGGACACGGCCACCAGACGGCCACATCGATCATGCAGGCGGTCAACCGGGACGCGACCGAGGACGCGCTTCGCCTCATCGACGAGAGCCACGCCCAACTGCTCGACGACCGCCGCACCCTCCAGGCCGTCGAAGCCGCGCTTCACGACCTCAGTCCCGTACCGCCGGAACGCGGCGACACGTTCGTCGGCCCCCTGTCGAGAAGGCTCGGCATCCGCCCGGCCACCCTGCGCAAATGGGAACGCGCCGGCCTGGTCCAGCCGCGCCGCGACCCGCGGACCGGCTACCGGGTCTACCGCGCGGCCGACGTACGCGACGCCCTGCTGGCCCACCAGCTCAGACGAGGCGGCTACCTGCTGGAGCAGATCGCCCCGCTGATCGCCCAGGTCCGCTCCGCCGGAGGCGTCGCACCCCTGGAATCGATGCTGAGTGACTGGCGCGCCCGCCTCTCGGCCCGCAGCCGCGCCATGCTCACCGGCGCCGCCGCACTGGACGCCTACCTCGCCTGCCGACCGGCTCCACCCGGAGGCAGGCCGAATGCCGCACCAGCAGCGCCGGGCCCCCTGCGGCCGGCCGGATGATCCGTCGTGTCTCCGGTCCCACACCCGCTGCTGTTAGAGTGGTGGCGGCGTTGATCGTTTGTTGAGGAGACCAGACATGGTGGCGGACGACGACATCTCCGGGTGATACCCGGACCCGACAGGCCACCGGCCCGGCGCGTGGAAGCGCCGCCGACGTGGCCTTGCTGTCGTCCCCTCTTTCCCCTGTCTGCCGCCGGGGCAGAAGTGTCTTCCCTGCCCCCTCATCACGAGGTCACCTCCATGTCCGACGTCTCCATCGTCTGCTCGAACCTGTCCTTCACCTGGCCCGACGACACTCCCGTCTTCCAGGACCTGTCCTTCACCGTCGGCTCCGGCCGCACCGGCCTCGTCGCGCCCAACGGCACCGGCAAGAGCACGCTGCTCAAGCTCATCGCCGGTGAACTGCGGCCCGACACCGGGTCGGTCTCCGTGACCGGCACCCTCGGCTACCTCCCGCAGAGCCTCCCCCTGACCGGCGACCTCACGGTCGCCGAGGTGCTGGGCGTCGCCGCGATCATCCAGGCCATCGACGCCGTGGAGTCCGGGGACGTCGACGAGAAGCACTTCACCACCATCGGCGACGACTGGGACATCGAGGAACGCACCCGCGCCCAGCTCGACCGCCTCGGCCTGGCCGACCTCACCCTGGACCGCAGCCTGAGCACCCTCAGCGGCGGCCAGGTCATCTCCCTCGGCCTCGCCGCCCAGTTGCTGAAGCGGCCCGACGTGCTGCTGCTCGACGAGCCCACCAACAACCTCGACCTCGACGCCCGGCACAAGCTCTACGACGTGCTGGAGGACTTCAACGGCTTGCTGCTCCTGGTCAGCCACGACCGCGCCCTACTCGACCGCATGGAACGCATCGCCGAACTCGACCGCGGCGAACTGCGCTTCTACGGCGGCAACTTCACCGAGTACGAGGAGACCGTGCGGGCCGAGCAGGAAGCCGCCGAGAAGAACGTCCGCAACGCCGAGCAGGAGCTGAAGCGGGAGAAGCGGGAGATGCAGCAGGCCCGCGAGCGCGCCGAACGCCGGCAGAGCAACGCTGCCCGCAACCTGAAGAGCGCCGGCCTGCCCCGGATCTTCGCCGGCACCATGAAGCGGGGCGCGCAGGAGTCCGCGGGCCGGGCGGGCCAGATGCACGCCAACCGGGTCAGCGAGGCGAAGGCCCGGCTGGACGAGGCCGGGCGTGCGCTGCGCGAGGAACAGAGCATCACGCTGGCCCTGCCGGACACCAACGTGCCCGCCGGACGCACCCTGTTCCTCGGCGAACAGCTCCGCGTCCGCCTCGGCGACCGGGACGTGTTCGCCGGCCAGGGCGTCGACCTGACCGTGCGGGGCCCGGAGCGCATCGCGCTGACCGGTCCCAACGGTGCCGGCAAGAGCACCCTGCTGCGCCTGATCAACGGCGACCTGACACCGCAGAGCGGCGAGATCAAGCGGGCCGACGGCCGCATCGCCTACCTCTCGCAGCGCCTCGACCTGCTCGACGTGGACCGTACGGTCGCCGAGAACTTCGCCGACTACGCCCCGGAGCGGCCGGAGGCCGAGCGGATGAACCTGCTCGCCCGCTTCCTCTTCCGGGGGCCCCGCGCCCATCTGCCCGTCGGGGTGCTCTCCGGAGGCGAGCGGCTGCGCGCCACCCTGGCCTGTGTGCTGTGCGCGGAACCAGCTCCGCACCTGCTGCTCCTGGACGAGCCGACGAACAACCTCGACCTGATCAGCGCGGGCCAGTTGGAGAGCGCCCTGAACTCGTACCAGGGGGCCTTCGTGGTGGTCAGCCACGACGAACGGTTCCTGCGCGACATCGGCGTGAACCGGTGGCTGCGGCTGGCCGACGGCGTGCTGAAGGAGACGGGGGTCCCTGAGGTGTGAGCCGCCGGCGTGTCGACCTGGCCCGTGTCCGAGGCATACCACCCCGCGGGCCGCGCACCGATCACGTTGGACGGATCCCATGCCTCAGCCCGCTCTGCTCGCCCACGACCTCGTCCACACCCTCGGCGACCGACGGGTGCTCGACGGTGTCTCCCTGACCGCCTCGCCCGGGCACCGCATCGGGCTGATCGGGGAGAACGGCGTCGGCAAGTCGACCCTGCTGCGCCTGCTGGCCGGGACGGACGAGCCCCACGCCGGCAGCGTCACGCGCCCACCCGACCTGGGTTTTCTCCAGCAGGAGATGCCCTACGACACCGACGCGACAATCGCCGACGTACTCGACGACGCGCTACGCGAGGCCAGGGAGGACCTCGCCGAGCTGGACCGGCTCACCGATCAGCTCGCGCGGACCGCGCAGGACGCGGCCGAGTACCCCGGCCTGCTCGACGCGTACGGCGTCCGGCTCGAACAGGCCCAGGAACGGGAGGCCTGGGACGCCGACCGGCGGGCCGCGCTCGTGCTCGACGGCCTCGGCCTCGGCAGCTTCGACCACGACCGGACGCTCGGGTCGCTGTCCGGCGGGCAGCGCGGCCGGTTCGCGCTGGCCGCGCTGCTGGTCCGGCGGCCCGCCGCGCTGCTGCTGGACGAACCGACCAACCATCTCGACGACCGTGCCGCCGCCTTCGTCGAGGAGCAACTGCGCACCCTGCCCGGGGTCGTCGTGGTGGCCAGCCACGACCGGGCCTTTCTGGACGCCGTGTGCACGGACCTGATCGACCTCGACCCCGCGATGCAGGGCCCGGTCCGCTACGGCGGCAACTACAGCGCCTACCTGGCCGAGAAACGTGCTGAGCGGGACCGCTGGGAGCGCCGCTGGGCCGAGGAACAGGAGGAACTGGCGGCGCTGCGGGTCTCCGCCGAGGTCACCGCGCACCGCGTCGCACCGGACCGGGGGCCGCGCGACAACGAGAAGATGGGCTACGGCCACCGCGCCGGCCGGGTGCAGAGCCAGATCTCCCGCCGGGTGCGCAACGCCGCCCGCCGGCTGGAGGAGCTGGAACGCTGCCAGGTCGGCGAGCCGCCGAAGCCCCTGCGGTTCGAGAGCACGGCACTCGCCGCACCCGCGGCGGAGGGCGACGGTCCGCTGGTGTCCCTGGCTGACGTACGGGTGCCGGGCCGGCTCGCACCGGTGCGTGCGGAGGTGTCGGCGACCGACCGTCTGCTGGTCACCGGGGGGAACGGGGCGGGGAAGTCGACCCTGCTGGCCGTGCTCGCCGGGCGGCTCACACCCGAGGGTGAGGTGCGGCGGCGGCGCGGGCTGACCGTGGGACTGCTCGCCCAGAACACCGTATTCGACCGGCCGGACCGGTCCGTCCGGGCCACCTATGAGCTGGCGCTGGGCGCCGAGCGGGCCGAGGCGGTGCCGCTGGGCTCGCTGGGCCTGATGCACGAGACGGATCTGGACAAGCCGGTCGGCCGGCTCTCGGTGGGGCAGCGCCGACGTCTCGCGCTGGCGCTGCTGGTGGCGCGACCGCCGCAGCTACTGCTGCTCGACGAACCCACCAACCACCTGTCGCCGCGCCTGTGCGACGAGTTGGAAGCGGCGCTGGGCGGCGGCCCCGGCGCGATCGTGCTGGCCAGCCACGACCGCTGGCTGCGCAAGCGCTGGCAGGGGCGGGAGATCCGGCTCGGCTCCGACCGCGAGCGCTCGGACAGCGCGGGTCACAAGCTGCTCGCCCGCGTAACGCCGCCACACCCGCAGGGAGTCGGCCGGAACGGATAGCAGAGCCTGCCCGGGTGTCCTGGATCGTTGTCGTGTCCGGGTGTCGAGAATGTGGCGCTGGCTCCGTCCCAGGGACACGAGCGGCCACGACGGGCCGCGCGACGAAGAGGAGGACCACCATGAAGTACCTGCTGCTGAAGCACTACCGCGGCGCCCCGGCTTCGGTCAACGACGTGCCGATGGACCAGTGGACGCCGGCGGAGGTCGACGCGCACGTGCAGTTCATGCGCGACTTCGCAGCCCGCTTGGAGGGGACGGGTGAGTTCGTCGACGGACAGGCACTGTCGCCCGAGGGCGCGTTCGTGCGGTATGACGGCGAGGGGCGCCCACCGGTGACCGATGGTCCGTTCGCCGAGACCAAGGACCTCATCGCCGGCTGGATGGTCATCGACGTGGAGTCTTGGGACCGCGCAGTCCAGCTGGCGGGGGAGCTGTCCGCCGCTCCCGGGGCCGGCGGCGAGCCGATCCACGAGTGGCTCGAGGTGCGACCGTTTCTCACCGAGTCGCCCACGGTGACCGAGTGAACGAGTCGCTGCTGCGGGAACTCGTGCCCGCGGTCATCGGTGTCCTCGTCCGGCGCGGAGCTGACTTCGCGTCGGCCGAGGATGCCGTGCAGGAGGCCCTGATCCGGGCGCTGGACACCTGGCCGGATGATCCACCGCGCGATCCGAAGGCATGGCTCGTCGCCGTCGGGTGGCGCAGGTTCCTCGACGCCGCCCGCGCCGAGGCGTCGCGGCGGGGGCGGGAACTCGCCGTGGAGGTCGAGCCTCCCGCCGGTCCGACGCCCGCAACCGACGACACGCTGCGGCTCTACTTCCTGTGTACGCACCCCACCCTGCCGCCAGCCTCGGCCGTCGCCTTGACGCTGCGCGCGGTCGGTGGCCTGACCACGCGGCAGATCGCGGCGGCATACCTCGTCCCCGAGGCGACCATGGCGCAGCGGATCAGCCGGGCCAAGCGGCGGATCGCGGGGCTGCCGCTCGACCAGCCCGGCGATCTCGGCACGGTGCTACGGGTGCTCTACCTCGTCTTCAACGAGGGGTACGGCGGAAACGTCGACCTGGCGGCCGAGGCGATCTGCCTCACCCGCCAGCTCGTCGCCTTGACCGACGAGCCCGAGGTCGCGGGGCTGCTCGCGCTCATGCTGCTGCACCATGCGCGCCGCGCGTCGCGCACCGGCCCCGGAGGTCGCCTGGTGCCGCTCGGTGAGCAGGACCGATCGCGTTGGGACACCGGCCTGATCACCGAGGGGGTGACGATTCTGCAGGCCGCGCTGGCCCGCGACCGGCTGGGCGAATACCAGGCACAGGCCGCGATCGCCGCCCTGCACGCGGACGCCCGGAGCACCTCCGAGACGGACTGGGTGCAGATCGTGGAGTGGTACGACGAACTGCTGCTCCTCACCGGCAGCCCGGTGGTGCGGCTCAACCGCGCAGTGGCCGTCGGGGAGGCCGACGGACCGCAGGCCGGCCTGGCGGCGCTGGCTGACGTGAACCCCGACCTGCCCCGTTACGCCGCGGTGACGGGATACCTGCACGAACGCGCCGGCGACCTCGAGCAGGCCGCCGAACTTTATGCCGAGGCATCCCGCGCCGCTACCAGCGTGCCGGAGCGCGACCACCTCACTCGAGAGGCCGCCCGGGTGCGGCAACTGCTGCGTCCGTGGGTGCGGCATGGGGGTTGAGGAACATCGGAACGGAAACCGGCGGTAAGCCTTTCGGGGGCCTTGTGCCGTTTTGAAACAGGGCCACCTCTACGGTCTGCTGCATCGCGGCCGCGGCCTACTACTGACCTGGTGCCAGCGCCTTCAGCGGTCGCGGCTTCAAGGGGTGAAGCCGGGCGGGTCGGGGGCCCACCCGGCTTCCTTCCCGCTAGTCCGCGACCATCACGGTGAAGGTGAATCCGGCGCTCGTCGGACGGCGCAACGGAATGTCGCACTTGATCCGGCGCAGTACCTCGTTCCTGCTGAGGCCGAGCCCTTGCGCGATGAGCCGTTCCGGGCGCACCGGGACCGGATCCTCGAAGACGACCTCCACCTGGACCGGCCACGCCTCGTCGAGCCATGTCGTCGGGGTGTCCAGCCGCCAGGCCCCCGTCCAGTCCAGGGTGAAGCGGTTGCGCCGGGCGAACAGCGGATCCAACAGCCTGGACGCCACCAGTTCCGGGTCGTTGACGCCGTAGCCGTGGAGCTCGGCCGGATCGAAGGATCTGACCGTTGCTCGCTCGTGCACGGTGAGCTTGCTCGTCCGATCGCAGGATACGCAGCGGGCCAGCAGCCACACGTCCAGCAGCTTGCCGTTGGCGTTGACGCGGAACCTGCCCTCGCCGGTGGTGGCCGACTCCGACCGGCAGTCCACGCACCGCAACGACAGCAGAGGCAGCCTGGTCCGACGAACGACCCAGGACAGCACGGTATGAGGTTGTGAAGACATGATCTTGCTAGACCTGATCTCTCTAGACCTGACACGAGGCCGATTGCGCGCGACCTCAAACGCTGTATGGCCGGGCGCACAAGGGCAGCCCGGCAGAACCGACGGGAGCGTCGGCTACAGGTGAGCGGAAGAAGGTGTCAGGTCTAAAGAGCAGGCGGGGTCACGCGGTTTGTCCTCTGTCCTCACTGCGACGGGCCGCAGGCAACCTACGGGAACGCGGAAGGAAGGCTCAAACGGTTTTCGGACCGGAACTTCGTCAGTGCTACCGGGACCCCGCAATGGCGAAGGCGATGGTGGCGTCGAGGTCCGCCGACAGCCGTCGCTGGTGTCCACGGTGAGGGCCGGCAAGGCTCCGCGTCAGCCTGGGGCGAGGACGCAGAACTCGCTGCCCTCGGGATCGGCGAGGCACGTCCACGACACATGGCCCCGGCCGACGCCGACGCCGGTGGCACCGAGAGCCCCCCAGCCGGGCCACCTCCGCCGCTTGATCATTACCGGGATACGGCATCAGGTCGAGATGGATGGGGCTCGCGCAGGGTCCAGTCCATCGCCTCACTCCAGAACCGGGCTATGGCCCGCGGATCCGCACAGTCGGGTCGCACTGAGATCCTTCAGGCGCGCGACCAACTCCGCCTGATGGGCAGCAGAGGTGGTGGCGAGATCGAGGCGCACGTGATGCTTCACCGTTTCGGGGTCCGGGACGGTGACGACATCGACGCAGACGGCGACGGGGCTCGCCGGGCGAAGCCGACGGGTCCAACGTTGGTCACACCGGGTCCTCGCTGGAAACACCCCAGCCGAGCGCCTCCGCCCAAAACCAGCCGAGGGCTGAGTCATTCCGAGCTTCGAAATTCACCTAACAAGCCGCAGCGCCATGCCGCCCAACACTGCAGCCAGCTGGATGAGCGGTATGAACCAGCCGGTGGGCCATCCGCCGCTCCCGAGCAGAGGATGCCAACCGTACGGCCGCGCTTCGCTCCGGGCGCTCGACGTTGACCTGCGGTAGGGCCGCACGTTGCGTCAGGGGCAACCACACCCATTCCCACGGAGTCGACCGGCTCGTGGCGCGTTCGTTAGCGGAGCCCTCCATCCTCGATCCTGCATTACCAGATTGGATTTACCAATAATCCGTTAATCGAAACGGACAGATGCGGACAAGACGCCTGTACATCATAATGACAGTTCTTTGGCGTAATGAACGAGGCTGGTGTAAATCCGACCTCGCGCCAGGGGGCGTGCGGCCTGGGCCCGTTGTGCGCCGCCGATCAAACCCGGGCCGGCACGTGGTCAGGGTCTGGTGAGGATGACGAGCTGCTGGGTCGCTCGGGTCATCGCGACATAGCGGTCGACCGCGCCTTCGATGCCGTTGCCGAATCCCTCGGGGTCGACGAGGACGACCAGGTCGAACTCCAGCCCCTTCGACAGCTCCGGGGTCAGCGACCGGACGCGGGACGTCGCCCGGAACGCGGGATCGCCGATGACGCAGGCGATCCCGTCGGCGTGCGCGGCGAGCCAGGTGTCGAGGATCGAACCCAGATCCGAAACAGATCCGTGTACGACGGGGACGTCGCCGCTGCGGATGGAGGTCGGCACGTTGGCGTCCGGGAGCACGGCCCGGATGACCGGCTCGGCTTCCGCCATGACCTCTTTCGGCGTCCGGTAGTTGATGCTCAGGGAGGCCAGGTTGATCCGGTCGAACCCGATCCGCTCGAGCCGCTCCTGCCACGACTCCGTGAACCCGTGCCTGGCCTGGGCGCGGTCCCCGACGATGGTGAAGCTGCGGGACGGGCAGCGGAGCAGCAACATCTGCCACTCCGCGTCGGTCAGTTCCTGAGCCTCGTCGACGACGATGTGCGCGAACGGGCCGGCGAGCACATCCGGGTCGTGGGCGGGCGGCGGCGCGACGCCGTCGGCCAGGGCGTCCTGCAGGTCCCCTTGGCGCAGCATGGTCATCAGGCCCTCACCGTCGTCGTACGCGGCGGAGGCGATCAGGTCGTCGACGACCTGGGCCATCTGCTCCCGTCCGACGGAGGTGGCGGCGTCATGCCGGCGCCGGCGCTCAGCGGCCTCCGCATCGCCGAGCCGCTGCCGCGCGGCGTCCAGCAACGGCAGGTCAGATACCGTCCACGCCTGGGCGTCCGCACGCTGGAGCTTGCGGATGTCGTCCGTGCTGAGCCAGGGAGCGCATCTGCGCAGGTAGGCGGGGACCGACCAGAGGTCTCCGACGAGGTCGGCCGCGTCGAGCAGCGGCCACGCGCGGTGGAAGACCGCGCGTAGTTCCCGGTTCCGCTCCATCGACGCGCGGAACTGGGCCTCCGGCTCGTCGCCGTCGTACTTCTCGAGCAGGATCGTGAGCAGCGCGTCCCAGATCTGCTCGCGCGCCTCGTTGTGCGGCGTGCCCGGATCCGGCGCCTCGAACGCCTCCGCCCAGTCGTCGGCGCTCAGCCGGATCTCGGACCACTCGGTCGCGACCGTCATCCCCTTCGCGGGCGGCTCCTCGTAGAACCGTACGGCCGCCTCGATCGCCTTGACCATGTCGGCGGACGACTTCAGCGCGGCCACCTCCGGGTCGACCTCGATCTTGGCTGCGGCGCCCTCGGGGACGAGGTCGCGCAGCGTGCAGGTCTGCACGTCCTCCTCGCCGAGGCTGGGGAGGACGTCGGAGACGTACGCCAGGTAGGGCTGGTGCGGGCCGACGAACAGCACGCCGCCCCGGCGGTGACCGAGGCGGGGGTCGGAGTAGAGGAGGTACGCGGTGCGGTGCAGGGCGACGACGGTCTTCCCCGTACCGGGGCCGCCGTCGACGACGAGAGCGCCGCCGGAGCCCGCGCGGATGATGGCGTCCTGGTCGGCCTGGATGGTGCCGAGCACGTCCCGCATCCGGGCCGACCGGTTGCCGCCCAGGCTGGCGATGAAGGCGGACTGGTCGTCGAGCGCGGCGTGCCCTTCGAACCCGTCCGGGGTGAACACCTCGTCCCAGTAGTCGGTGATCCGGCCGCGGGTCCAGCGATACCTGCGGCGGCTCGCCAGACCCATGGGGTTGGCGTGGGTCGCTGCGAAGAACGGCTCGGCCGCGGGGGAGCGCCAGTCGACCAGCAGCCGGCGACCCGCGCCGTCCGTGAGGCCGAGTCGTCCGACGTACCCGGGCTCGGGGTCGTCTGCGCTGACCATGCGGCCCAGGCACAGGTCCCGGCTGAAGCGGCGCAGGGCGCGCAGGCGAGCGGTCAGCCGGTGGATCGCCTGGTCCCGGTCCAGCGCCTGCCGGCCTTTGCCGCCGGGCGCCTTGAGTTCGGCATCGAGACGGCCGGACAGGTCGGCGATCGTCTGCTCAAGGCTCTCCGCGATGGCCGCGAAATGCCGCTCGTCGCCGGCGATGAGCGCCGGGTCGGCCTTGGGGGAGAGGTGGTCGGGAAGATCAAACGCGCTGGTGGTCAGCGGGGTCACGTCATCAGCTCCGATCTGAGGCCGCGGCCGTCGTCGTGGTGCCCGCGCAATACGTCGACAACAACAACGCACGCATTTCGCGGTTCCCATTTCGTCAAGTTCTGGCCTCGGCCGGCGATTCTGCGGCACGACCAGGGTCTTGCCGCAAGTCCCCCAGTGCGCTATATGTTGATAGTGGCAGGGAGTAAGTGCTCTCCCTGTCCTTTCTATTTGTCGCCCAGGTGGATGGGTCATCTCCTCGCGAAGCGGCAGCATTCCGCGCGACGGCATCGCCAAGAGCGTCCTCCACCCAGCTGGGTGGAGGTTCGCCTGTCAATCCGTTGGGCGGCCGTAGCTGGCGCGGGCCTCGGCCACCTGGCTGGCTTGCCGATCGCGCCACCGCTTCTGCGCATCGCTGTTGCAGCGCCGGCAGACCTTGCGACAGCGGCCGGTCCGGGGATCGATTTCGCGGTCGTGTCCGTTGCGGCACTGCGGTTGCTGTTTCCGGTTGCGACGGTTCTCGCCATGACCGACCTGACGCAGGTGGGTGGGCTCGATACAGTCCGGCACACCGCAGGCGTGGTGAACATCCAGCGCAGGGTCGTAGTCGCCGACGAAGACGACGAACGCGGCGATGTGGGCCCACGCCCGGCCCGCAACCTTCTGGTACACGCCGCGGTGGTTGCCGTAGCCACGCACGACGAGGCAGCCGTCTTCCGCGCGGACTGAGCGGTCCAGCAGGTAGGTTCGGAGCGTCTCCTCGGTGAAATGGCGAGACAAGCCCTTGATCTGCGACAGCACGTCGTGAGGGTAGAGGGCTTCGCTGACTTCGGTCGCTCGCGCCTGGGTCGGCGTACTCAGGCGCTCACCGGGCCGACCGGACGCGCAGGATCTCCGCGCCCTCGCCGGCCAACTCCGGCAGGACGACCAGTCGCCCGGTGAGGGCCAGCAACAACGCCTCCGCCGTGCCCCGGACCTCCGGCCCGTCACCCCGGGCCCAGTCCAGGTCGGTGGCCGCGAACCGCAGCCCGGCCCGGAGCCGGCGCGGCCCGAACGCCACCGACCGGCGGCTGACCAGGAAGTCGAGCGAGGTCCGGGCGTGATCCGGGTCGAGCTCGTGCGGCAGGCCGAGTGGGCGGCGTACGTCCTGGCCATGCACCTGCAGGTCGGTGAGCTGGCCGAAGAGGCCGACCACGGGCGGCTTGAACGGGTTGCGTTCGTTGCGCCGCAGCTCGGCCACCAGTTCGGCGGTCGGCCGCCGGGCGATCCTGCGGGCCAGCTCGGCGTTGGCCCGGTGCAGGTTGAAGCGGCTGCGCAGGGTCAGCGGCAGAAGCCAGCGGGGAGGCGTGGCGAACGGTGCGATCAGGTGGCCGGCCACCTCCTTGGCCGTCCACTCTCCGCAGAGGCTGGGCGTGTCCAATTGTTCCGGCGTCAGCGAGTCGATCAGGTCGGCGAACCGGCGTCGTTCCGCCGCGACCATGTCCAGTAGAGCCACACCGGCGACGCTACCGGCGCACCGCACTGCACGCCGCCCCGGCGTCCGGCAGCCCGACCTTCAGGCCATGTCCGGTGTGGACGTACGCCGGGGCGGCCTCGCGTAGCGAGGCCGCCCCGGTACTGCACCCTCACCGCTCGGTGCGGTCTTCGATCTCGGTGCCGGACTCCTCGGGCAGGGCGCCGATCGCCTGCTCGGCGGCCCGGCCGCCGGTGCTCTCGTCACCCAGGTTGAGGTCGCTGCGGGGCATGCCCTCCACCCCGGCGGCGATGCCGGTGCCGTCCGGTGGGCCGGCGGTGCGGGAATCACCGGTACGGCCCCGCGTCACACCGCGTTCGTCCAGGCGCTGGTGCGCGGTTTCGCCCCCCAGGTGATCGGCTCGGGACTTCGCCACGCGCTTGATGTCGTCGCTCATGTCGCCTCCCGTGTGCTGGCTGTCGAGCTGGCCGGCGGTGCCGGTCAGCGGCCGATGGCCGGCCGACCCGGCCCGGGCGGGCCCGGTCGTGGCGCCGCCGTCTGAGCAGCCGGACCACCCGAAGACTCGCGGCGACCCACCCCCTGGCCGTGGTATACGCCCTCGTCCGTGCCCGGATCGCCGGGATCGGCCAGGCTGGTGTCGATCGGCCCGCCGGTCGGTTCGGACAGGCCGGCCCGGCGCAGCGCGGTGACGAGCTCGTCGTGCGACATCCGCTCGCAACCCGGGATCCCGGCGGCGTACGCGATGGCGCGCAGCGTCGCCAGGTCCTCATCCACGAAAGATTCGGCCATGCCGGTGCCTTCCCGGGGCTCGGGCCGGGAAACCCGCCGCCGCCGGTTTGTCGCCGTATCGCGTAGCCGGCCTGGTCAGCCGGCCGGCGCGGGGCCGGTCGAGTCGCGGACGACCAGGGTGTGGCCGGTGGGCCGGCGGCGGGGGCGGGTCGACCTGGGCTTGAGGGCGAGGGTGAGGGCCATCCGTCCCATTTCGGTCATCGGCAGGCGTACCGTGGTGAGGCTCGGGGCGAGGTCGGCGGCGACCGACACGTCGTCGAAGCCGACTACCGACATCCGTTCGGGCACCGGGATGCGCCGGGCCCGCAGGATGGACAGTACGCCGATCGCCATCGCGTCGTTGAGCGCGATGATCGCGGTGCTGTCCGGGTGCTGGTGCAGGATCCGCTCGGCGGCCACCCGGCCACCGTCGCGGGTGAAGTCGGAGTGCACGACGGGCAGTTCGTCGAGCGAGAGCCCGTGCGCGGACAGCGCGGCGGCGACCCCGGCGAGCCGGTCGGCCACTGTGGTCAGTCCCGGCGTGCCGGCGGCCACGGCGATCCGCCGGTGGCCGAGTCCCAGCAGGTGTGCGCCGATCGCGCGGCCGCCGGCCTCGTTGTCGGGCACGACGGCGTCGACGCCGAGGGCGTGCCGGCCGATGACGGCGACCCGGCCGCCGGCGCGCTGGAACGCGGCGAGTTCGGTGCGCGCCTCGCCCTCCACGCGCGGATCGTCGTAGCCGGACCCGGCGATCAGGATGATGCCGACCCGCTGGGCGATCAGGTGCCGAAGCTGGCGCAGCTCGTTCTCCGGGTCGCGGCCGGAGTGGGCGATCTGGACCAGCAGCCCCTCCTCGGCGGCGACCTCGACGACCCCGCTGGCGATCTCCGAGAAGTAGGGGTCGTCGATCTGGTGGACGATCAGGCCGACGGTGGAGCTGGCGCCGCCGGCGAGGGTGCGGGCGTACGGGTTGGCGACGTAGCCGAGCTCGCGGGAGACCTGCCGGACCCGGTCGGCGACCTCCTCGCTGACGCCCTCGCGGCCGGCCAGGGCGCGGGAGGCGGTCGCCAGCGAGACGCCGGCGCGTTCCGCCACGTCGACGAGGCGCAGCCGGGCACCGGGTTTGGGCATCCACGAACTCCTGACGTCACATTGATCCGCGCTCTTGCCTGTGGCGTAAGGCACAGCATAGAGTACGTAAGCGCTTTCGTAAGCGCTTTCGTAAGCGCGGCACCGCCGCTGCCCGACCGCCGTCCGGCGAGCGTCACCTCGCCCGGCCAGCGGCCCGGGCCGCCCTCAGTCCTGTCCAGACGTACCTCCAACTTCAGTGACCAGCACGGTCCCGCGCCTCACGTAAGCGCTTTCGTCAGCGACCACCACGCACCGACGAACGGAGCACCGTCCAATGAGAAGAAGCAGAAGGGCAGCCATCGCGGCCACCGCCCTGCTGGGCCTGGCCCTGACAGCCAGCGCGAGCCCCGCCCAGGCCGACCGGCCCGGCCCGCACGACGTCCACCCCGCCCTGTGGTCGCATCTGGTCGCGTTCTACGACTTCGACCACCCGATGCCCGGCGACGCCGCGCTCGAACGGGACCTCGGCCGCTCGGGCACCGAGATCGAACTGGTCAACGGCGGCGCGGACATGCGGGTGCCCGACCAGGCGTACAAGAACAGCGGCAACGCGCTGCAGACCCGGCAGGTCAACCCTGAGGTCGCCGGCAACGACGACTGGAAGGCCGGCATCTGGTCGTCCAGCGGCGTACGGACGCTGCGCGCGTTCAGCGGCGCCGAGGGTACGACGGTGATGGGCTGGTTCAAGCGGGAGATGGACGGCCCGGCACCGAACTCCACCACCGCCAACCCGACCGACCGGTACAACGCGATCGGCCTGGCCGGCGTGCTGACCGGCGACTCCGACGGGCACGGTGTGCGGGCCCTGCTCGAGCTGATCGACGTCAACGGTGAGCTGCGCCTGGTCGCGCTCGGCCGGCGCCTCGACGGCGGATCCTCGCAGACGTTCGCGGCGAGTGAGGACTGGCGCACGCTGCTGCCGAAGGGGGAGTGGGTGCACCTCGCGGCCACCTACGACTTCACCACCGGCACCATGGCGCTCTACCGCAATGGCGAGCCGGTCGACGGCTTCTACACCGTCGCCGGTGACCCGTGGAAGGTGTCCGGGCCCGGCCCGCACGTCACCAGCGCCACCGACCCGCGCGGCATCAAGATCGGCGGGAGCTTCCCGCAGAACAACCTCGAGCGCAACCCGTGCGACTGCCGCATGGACGGGCTCATGTTCCTCGACAGCGTGATCCCGGCGAGCGACATCGCCAAGCAGTACCGCTACATGGCCCGCTGACCGTTCCTCGGTCCGTCCCACCGAGAAGGAGAACCCGCGTGTTCATTCGCGCTGGCAGCACCGGCAGGCTCCGCAGAGCCGCCCTTACCGCCGGGGTCACTGCCGCCACCCTCGTCCTGTCCACCCTGGTCGCCGGACCCGCCCGGGCCGCCGGCGCCGTCTACGACCCGATCCCCGAGTCGCCGATCCAGTCCCAGCTGGGGCTGGTCCTGCAGGAGTACGCCAGCTTCCCGCAGTCGAACCCGAACCCGGCCCCGGTCGACCAGCGGCTGGTCCGCAAGGCCCGGATCAACACCATCAACGAACTGCCCGACGGCTCCGGCCGCCGCGCCGTGCCGGACCTCAACGGCAACCTCTACTTCGTCGAGAACGGCGTGCCGCACGTCTACCTCGACGTGGCCGCGACCTTCGCGCCGCAGTTCTTCTCCGGCCGCGGCCTCGGCCAGGGCTTCGGGTACGTCGCGTTCCACCCGGACTTCGCGCACAACGGCCGCTTCTACACCATCCACACCGAGCAGGCCTCGCTCGCCACCCGGACCCCGGACTACGCCCAGCCGAACACCATCTACCAGGGCGTCATCACCGAGTGGACGGCCACCGACCCGGCCGCCGACACCTTCTCCGGCACCCACCGGGAGCTGCTGCGCATCGGCTTCGGCGGCCAGATCCACGGCATCCAGGAGATCAACTTCAACCCGACCGCGAAGCCGGACGACGCGGACTACGGCATGCTCTACCTCGCGGTCGGTGACGGCGGGCAGGGCTACCGCAACGGCGACCCGCAGAACATGGGCATGCCGCACGGCAAGCTGCTGCGGATCGACCCGCAGGGCACCAACGCGCCCAACGGCCGGTACGGGATCCCGGCCGACAACCCGTTCGTCGGTCGGGACGGCGCGCTCGGCGAGATCTACGCGGTGGGCTTCCGCGATCCGCACCGGTTCAGCTGGGACCGGGCCACCGGCCGGATGTTCCTCGGCCACATCGGCGAGCACGCCATCGAGTCGATCTACGAGGTTCGGGCCGGGGACAACTTCGGCTGGAGCGAGCGCGAGGGCTCGTGGGTCTTCGACAAGACCGCGACCAAGCCGTGCGACAAGCTTTACCCGCTGCCGGCCGACGACGCGAAGTACGGCTACACGTACCCGGTCGCCGCGTACGACCACAACCCGGCCCCGGGCTGGAACTGCACCTCCGACGTGGGCGTCGCGGTGGCGGGCGGCTTCGTCTACCGCGGCCACACCCTGCCGGCCCTGATCGGCAAGTACGTCTTCGGTGACCTGGTCGACGGCCAGATCCTCTACACCCAGGCGGACGAGATGCGCCGCGGCGAGGGTCTCGCCCCGATCCACCGGCTCGCCCTCTACACCACCGCCGGCGACCTGGTACGCATGCAGGACCTCTCCAGCCCGGGTGCGCCGGGTGACCCGAACCGGGTCGACCTGCGCTTCGGCACCGACGCGGCCGGCGAGCTCTACATCGTGGCCAAGGCCAACGGGAAGATCTGGAAGGTGGTCGGCACCAAGAAGGTGGCGAAGGGCGACGTGGGCAAGACCAAGGTCGTCCACACCGGCGGCGCCGAGAACTGGACCCCGGTGACCCCGGCCAAGTGGCAGTTCGACGGCGACCAGGTGATCCTCGCCGAGGCCGGCGTGAGCCGCCCCGGCCCCCGCCGCCCGTTCGAGTACGCCCTGCTCAACAAGGGCCCGGCGGCCTGGTCGTCGGTGCAGATCGACGCCCGGGTACGCCTCGACACGCCCGTGGAGGTCAGCAACCGGGACATCATCATCGTCTTCGGCTGGCAGTCGGACACGCAGTACTACTACGCGCACCTGTCGACCGACAACACGATCTACCCGCACAACGGCATCTTCAAGGTCAACAACGCCGACCGGGAACGCATCGACCACCAGTGGAACGGACGGTCCCGCGGCGCCAACCCGGCGATCACCGACGCCGACTGGCACAAGGTGCGGGTCGTGCACCTGCCCGCCACCGGTGAGATCGCCGTCTACGTCGACAACGCCAAGGACCCGCTGCTGACCGCGAAGGACACCACCTTCGGCTCCGGTCGGGTGGGCTTCGGCTCGTTCGACAACATCGGCCGTACCCGTCTCTTCACGGTCACCGGCACGCCGGCGGCCTGATCAACGCCCAGAGTGGGGGGGGGGGGGGGGGGGGCGGGGGGGCGGCCCCCCCCCCCCGGGGGGGGCGCCCGCGCGCCGCCCGCGCCCGGGGGGCGGCGGGCGGCGCGCGGCCGGCCCCGGCGCGGCGG
>NZ_JBIAHQ010000028.1:0-74126 GCF_042870725.1 Micromonospora sp. NPDC006431 | reverse complement strand
GAGTGACAAACCTTGATACCGGAACCCCGCTTCTCACTCCCCGATCAACACGCCCCTTGACCAGCCACGCCCACGCCTAACTGAACGGCGTTGGGGCTAGGCCCGGTCGGCTTCGGGTTCGCCACGGAGACTGTCCATGAACGAGCTGACCGAGAAGACCGCTCGCCCGGGGCCGGCCGGGCCGTAACCGGGCGGGCTGGACAGGCCGTTGGCCTCCATCACCGCCCGGTACACCTCCAGCAACCGGACGTGGTACTCCAGCGGCGCGCCCTGCGGGTTGGTCCGGCCGAGCGGCGTCGTCGGCTCCGGGCACCAGGTGGTGAACCGCGGCGTGATGCCGCGGGACATGAAGTACTGCAGGCCCTCGGCGGTGGAGTCGATCGCCTCGTCCACGGTCGTGAAGCCGTGCGGGGCGGCCATCTCGACGCCCGCCACGAAGTTCGGGATGACGTTGCGCGGGCCGAAGACCTCGGCGGAGTCGAGGATGCGGCGGTGCCACTCCTCGCGGCCGACGTAGCGCTCCTTGCCGGGGCAGTAGAGCTCGAACAGCCGCTTGTCCCACACCTCGTAGTTGGGGTGGTAGATCTGGATCCCGTAGTCGCGGAAGCGCTGCACGTCGGCGCGGGGCAGAGCCTGGGCGACGACCTTGCCGATCCACCGGCCCGGAAAGCGTTCCTCGATCGCCTGGGCGTACCGGCCGTAGAAGTCCGCTTCGGCCAGTCCCCCGACGTGGGAGGTGATGCTGCCGCCGGTGAGGGTGTACGCCTGGGAGGCCTTCTCGGTGTCGTGCTTGTCGATGATCGCCAGGGCCTCGAGGACCTCGTCAACCGGCTTGACCCCGGTGTACGGGCGGCCGGCCGCCTTGTGCTGGCGCCAGTTGTGGTTGATGTCGCAGTACTGGCACTCCTCCTTGGCGCCGAAGTACTGGCAGACCCGGAAGGCGGTCAGATAGATCAGGTAGCCCCACTGGATGGTCGGGGCGACTTCCATGACCGATTTGCCGTTGGCGAGGGTGTGCCGGTAGTAGTCCGGCATCGGCGGGAGCCCGACCTCGGCGATCGGCCGGTCGTCGAGGAACAGGCGCAGCCGTCCCTCGTCGTCGCTCTTGACCCGGTACGGCGAGCCGGGGTTGGTGCGGACCGAGACCACGGTGCGGCGCAGCCCGTACGGCCCGCCGGTGAGCACGATCTCCTCCGGCGGCCGCCGCAGCGCGGCAGTGCCCAGCTCAGGCAGCGTGCGGTGGTCGAAGGAGAAGATGAAATACGACTTCGGCTTGACGTCGCCGTGCTCGTTGTCGGTCAGGGCCGAGTCGTCGAAGGCCAGACCGCCGCGCAGCAGGTCCTCCTTGATGACCGCCTCGCGCGGCACGTGCGGGAAACGGCTCATCAGATCTTCGACGAGATCGGTACGCGATGCCATGCACTCTCCTGAGCAGGGTTTTCGAACGGCCCCAACGGTCACAGCATCCTTCAAGCTATCTCCCCCGCCCGCGCCGGGTCTGCCGATGGTGACGTGACGAACGTCCCGCTGATCTTGCGTTGACCTGAACTGGGGTGGAGGTTTTAGCGTTCAGCGGTACCAGTCGGAGAAAGGGAGCCCCATGCGACTGTCACGTTTGTTCACTCCGCGCACCGTGGTGAGCGCTCACTGCGACCTGCCGTGCGGGGTCTACGACCCGGCGCAGGCGCGCATCGAGGCCGAGTCGATCAAGGCGATCGCCGAGAAGTACCAGGCGAACGAGGACCCGGAGTTCCGTACCCGGGCGCTGATCATCAAGGAGCAGCGGGCCGAGTTGGTCAAGCACCACCTGTGGGTGCTGTGGACCGACTACTTCAAGGCGCCGCACTTCGAGAAGTACCCGCAGCTGCACAGCCTGTTCAACGAGGCGACCAAGCTGGCCGGCGCCGGCGGCGCGAAGGGCTCCCCGGAACCGGCCGTGGCCGAGCAGCTGCTCGCGAAGATCGAGGAGATCTCGAAGATCTTCTGGGAGACGAAGCAGAGCTGACCACCGCTGACCCGCCCGGCGTCACGGCGGCAGAACTTGTGCACGTGGGCCGCCGGGCTGGTCAGCACGGTGCGGGCGGTCGACGAACCGGTAATGCGCGTCAGCCGACGCGGCGGGAGCGGGCCAGAGTCAGCCCACCGAGAGTCACGCCGATCAGCCCCACCACCAGGGCCACGACGCCCCCGCCGAGCCCGTTGCCGGTGCCGAGACCACCGTCGGCGGTGGCCACAACCAGCCCACCGATGACCATGCCGGTCAACCCCAACGCCAGGGCCCCGATGGCCCCGCGTCGCCCGCTGCCGCCGCCGATCCGACCGGCGGAGCGGGCCATGGCCAGCCCACCGAGGACCACGCCGGTCAACGCCAGCACGGCGGCCACGATGGCCCCGATCCGCCCGGGGCCCAGGGTGTAGGCACTGACGGCGGCCGGCTGGGCCGAGCCGTGCGCGGTGGCCGGGTCGGCAAGCCCAGCTGCCCCGAGCAGGGCGGCGTTGGCGGCGGCAAGCAGGTGGCGGACGGACATCGAGGATCCCTTCGCTCGCATGACGGGTACAGGCGGCAGCGTATGTACCGGCAAGGCCACGGGTCGTCGTGCCAGAGTTGCGATGACCTACGACCAGGGTTGTAGGTCGGGCGCTGCGTCGTACGACCGTTGTCTCGCCCGGGCCCTGCACGTCAACGCGATCCCTCCGCCGCATTGGGAAGTGGTTGGGCCCATGGCTTCAATGAGGGCTGGAAAGATCGCAGGCATGGTCTCCGACGATCTGGCGTTCCTGCTCTTGCGCACCGGCCCGCACGACCAGGCGGCCGGGGCAGTTCGGTGAATCCCCACCAGCCGGCCCCTCGGGTGGTGGCGGAAGAGGATCTGGCCGCCTTCACCGCCGGCCAGTTTCTGGAGGTCACGAAAGCCCTCACGGTGATCCTAACGCTGCCCCAGTCGGCTGCCGACCACGTCGACGCGCTCGTGGTAGCCACCGGTCAGGGCGAAGAGTGGCGTCTCACTCATGCGATCCGCAACTGGGAGGCGAACCCGGCGCTCCGCCACCTCTTGGTGGCGAACGGGAACCCGGCTGAGGAGACCTACATCGAGATCACGCTCGACTACCTGCGGAGCCTCGGCCTTCGTCGCACCAATGGTGTCCACCTCCAAGCCGAGCCGGCCCCCAACACCGGCTTGCAGGCCGCATGGATCGTCAACCAGGTCCAAGCCCGCGGCATCACCAGCCTCGCGCTCGTTGTCTCCCCTTACCACCTGACCCGCGTCTACCTGACGGTTCTCAAGGCCTTCACCAGGGCTGGATCTCGCCTCCCCATGATCCCGCTCCCCGTGGCCGTCTGCCCTGACACACCCGTCCCGGAAACCGGAGCGACCGCCTACGACCTCGTACCCGGCGAGATCAAACGCATCCTCAACTACATGGACAAGGGATGGGTCGCCACGCCGGAGGAAGTGCGGCAGTACCTACAGTGGCTGTGGAGCCATCACAAGGACCTTCTCGTCACGAGCTAGTGGAACCTCTCGTCGCCCGGCCGCAGGATGCTCACCGCAGCCAGCCGAGGAAGCGCCGATGCAGCGTGCCGGCGGGCGCCCAGCTCAGATCCGCGGTGGCGCGGACGAGCTGCGCCCCCATGTAGAGCGCCAGCGAGACCGGGGCATCCGCAAACTCCGCCCGCAACTCCCGCCGCCGGGTCGCGCACGGCCACGGCGCCCCGCAGCCACCGCAGCTCCAGATCGGCAGCACCGGCCCGTGGGTGGTCACCCGCGAACCCCCAAAAAACGCGCGGTGACGGCCCGAGCCTGCCGGCTGGTCGCCCACTCCACCTGCCAACACGGGTACGGAGTCAACCGCGACCACCACGCCCGGCACCCGACACACATCCCGTCGAGCCCACGCACGTGCACGGCAAGGATCACCTGCTCGTGGTCGTCGTTCACTCGGCTTCTCCCTGCGGCCAGTGACCCCGGTTGATCGGAATCCGGTGCCGGGCACGGCAGGGCAGGTCGGCGCCGCATCGGCAGACCCGCCGCCACCTCCGCCAGGACCAGACCGGCCGGTGGCGCCGAGCGAGGGTCAGCGCCGCGGCGAGCAGGTACTCCTCGTACGCGACGTGTTGTCTGCGTGGTGTCAAGAGGTCATCACACGTGGAGCTGCGCCACCGCCGCTCCGGCACCGCCCGGGTGATTTCCCCGACCGGCATCCGATCCGCCTCGGCCAGCGCAAGGAGCCGCCGCTTCGCCGCCTCCCGCTCGGCCGCCTGGATTTGCTCGCCCCTGCTCTCCCTGGCGGCGTCGTCCCGGCCACCCATCCCCACCTCCGCTGGTAGGGGCGCGACGGTCAGCCCGTGAGAGAACGTGACTGCGCCGCACCCGGCCAAGGGAGGCGAGTGCCTCACCCGAACCGGACACTAGGGAGGATTGGTGATGGCGTAATTACCGCTGGTTATGACGCCAGGCTGATGCCCAACCGGCCGGCCAGCAACCGAAGTTCGTTCGGGACGGCCCGCCGCTTCGCCCGCTGCGCCATCGCCAGGACGGCGTCCTGGGCAAGGGGGTTCAGCGCGAACGGCACCGGCGCGGCCTGCTCCGCCCGCACGAACGCCGCCAGCGCGTCAGCGTCCCGGCGGCCGGATTCAGCCAAGGCACGACCGAGGTCGAGCCAGTACGACATCTGGCGATTCGACGCCGCGAGGACCTGCGGCCGCACCGTCCGGGACAGCTCGATCACCCGGCCGGACTCACCCAGCTCCGCCGCGATGGACATCTCCCAAAGCCCCACATTGGTCGGCCCGAACCCGCAGCCGTTGAACCCGGCACCGTCCGGCGGATCCCCGAGGGTCGCCGCCTCACGAGCCGCCTCGGCCAGGTGGTCGCGAGCGACGTCCGGTTGCCCGCTCACCGTCGAGGTCAGCGCGGCCGAGAGGTGCAGCTGACCGAGCATCTGCCGGACCCGCGCGTCGCCGGCAGCGGCCTGAAGCTCGGCCAGCGACCGATCGGCGGACCGGGCGGCCAGCGGCGCGGACTCGATCGGCAGGCTCTGCGCGTACGCGAACCGGGACGCGCCCAGCCACGCCGGCTCCTCGACGTCCTCAGCGGCGGCCACCGCGACCCGCGCGGCGTTGAGCGCCAGGTGCCGGTATCCGAGGTGCCGCAGGCACGTCGAAGCCTGGTACGCCACCTGTGCGAGCACGGTGCCCCCGACCGCAGCGGCGTCCAACAGCAGGCCCGGAAGCAACCGCGCCATCGCTGGATAGTTCGAGCGGTTGCGCAGCTGGTCGCTGCGGGCGATGTCGGCGGCCAGCTCATCCCTCGTCCGGGTCAACGGCCTGCGCTCGCCATCCTCGATCTCGATCAGCGCGGACCAGATCGCCGGCACGCACTCGGCGGCGCGCTCCCGAGCCGGGTCGCCCGGCTCGGTGCCCTGACCAAGCAGGTCAGCCACCGTGACCTGCAGCGCGGCGGCGATGGCCACCAGGGTGGAGCGACGGTCAATGGTCTTGCGACCGGACTCGACCTGCGAGATGTACGACTGGCTGACGCCCGCGAGCCCAGCGAGCACGGCTTGGCTCATCCCGCTACGGCGCATCCTCCAGTACCGGATCCGGGCACCGATCGTGTCGGTCTTCCTAGCCATACCTTCGCCTGCTTCCCAGGTGGACGACTGGGACTGCGCCGCCAGTACACGTCCTGACAAGCCGCCACTCGGACGGTACACCGCCTGGCCGCATCACACCGTCTACGCGAGTACTGCCCGCAGGTGCTCCCGGATCTCGTCATGGGCAACGGTCAGCTCGAGCCCGAGACGCTCGGCGCACTCGCGTTCAAGTCGTTCAAACATGTCGGCAGTCGCCCACAGGGCACGGGCGACGTCGATGGCGTCGTAGCTGGCAACAGCGCTGCGGAGATCGAGAAGCGTTTGTTTGTCAGCCCACCGCTCCAGGAAGCGCCCTTCATGCCACGTGTCGACCTGCGGATGCGATGCCTGCGTATGCCACGCGAGCAGCCTGACCAGCAACGCCTTGAGATAGCAGTCGCAGTTCTGCTTTGCGACCCACACCTCGCCGCGTTGTAGCTTCTTGGCGGTCCACAGCGCGTGATACCAGAAGTCGTGCGTCAGGTGTCCGAAGGCAGCGGCATCCGGCTGAGCCGACGGCACCGGTGCACCGCTTGGCGGGAGCATCTCGCCAAGGTTGAGCTTGTCGACCAGCACCCGGAAACCCCGGCCGAGCGCTTGGGCGACCTCGGGGTGGGTAACGATCTGCTGCGCCGCGCCTGCCGGCAGCAGCGCGAAGTCGACGTCCTGCCCAGTGTCGAAGAGCACCCGGCGCTCGACGAATCCGCCGACCGCAGTGGGTTCGGTAAAAGTCAGCAACGGTCGGCCGAAAGCTGCCAGCCAGCTGGCGTCGGCCGCGTAGGCCATTGGATTGTCGACCATCAGAACGATGTCGATGTCGGACCACTGGTCCGCGGGAACCTCGACGCGGGCGTGAGACCCGACCACCAGGGCGGCATGGATGTCGTGTCGCTGCCGAGCCCACGCTGCGACAGCGGCCAGTAACCTCTCGATGTGCTCCACCACAGCAGCGTTCACGATCGCGGCTGATAGTCAAAACTGCTGTCCGTCGGCATCCTTCGCCGAAGGTCAGAACCAGCCCTCCCGCGTGTCCAACGTGGTCCGGTCCAGACCGTCCAGCAGGTCGAGCTGCGGCCCGGTCCGCGGCAGCTCATACCGATAGAAGTACCGCGCCGCCTGCCGCTTCCCCGCCAGGAAGTCCCCCTCCGCGCCGTCCAGCAAACCCAGCGCCTCCGCAGCCAGCAACTGCTCCAACCACATCCACGCGATCACCACATGCCCGACCGCCTCCAGATAGAGCGAGGCGTTGGCCAGCGCCAGCTCCGGATCGCCGGTCCCCCACAACCGGCGCGTCACCACCGCGATCCGATCAACCGCCGCCCCGAGCTGCCCGGCCAGCTCGGCCGCCTCCCCCTCCGCCTTCCAGGCCCGCGTCACCGTCGCCCGCATCGTCTCCAGCAGCAGCTCCAGCCCGGCACCGTCGCGCATGGTGACCTTCCGGCCGAGCAGGTCCAGCGCCTGGATGCCGTGGGTGCCCTCGTGGATCGGGTTGAGCCGGTTGTCCCGCCAGTGCTGCTCGACGTCGTAGTCGCGGGTGTAGCCGTAGCCGCCGTGCACCTGGATGGCCAGGTCGTTGGCGGCCAGGCACCACTGTGACGGCCAGCTCTTGGCGATCGGGGTGAGCAGCTCCAGCAGCAGGTGGGCCCGGTTGCGGTCGGCCTCGGCGGGGGCGGTCTTCTCCTCGTCGAGCAGCCGGCCGCAGTAGAGGATCAGTGCGAGCGCGCCCTCCACGTAGCTCTTCTGCGCCAGCAGCATCCGCCGGACGTCGGCGTGCGCCACGATGGGCACCTGCGGCGCGGTCGGGTCCTTGTCGGCGACCGGCCGGCCCTGCGGGCGCTGGCGGGCGTACTGCACGGACTTGAGGTAGCCGGTGTAGCCGAGGGCGGTGGCACCGGCGCCGACGCCGATCCGCGCCTCGTTCATCATGTGGAACATCTGGGCGAGCCCCTGGTGCGGCTCGCCGATCAGGTAGCCGACCGCTCCGGGTCGCCCGTACGGCCGGTGCACCCCCTCGCCGAAGTTGAGCAGCGTGTTCGTGGTGCCTCGGTAGCCCAGCTTGTGGTTGAGCCCGATCAGCACCACGTCGTTGCGCGGGCCGAGCGTGCCGTCGGCGTCGAGGAGCACCTTCGGCACGATGAACAGCGAGAGGCCCTTCACCCCGGGCGGGCCGCCGGGGATCCGCGCGAGGACCAGATGGACGATGTTCTCGGCCAGCTCGTGGTCCCCGCCGGAGATCCACATCTTGGTTCCGACCAGCCGGTACGTCCCGTCGTCCTGCGGCTCGGCACGGGTGGTGATGTCCGCGAGGGAGCTGCCGGCCTGCGGCTCGGACAGGCACATGGTGCCGAAGAACCGGCCCTCGACCATGGGCCGGACCCAGGTGTCGATCTGCTCGGCGCTGCCGTGGGTGAGCAGCAGGTTGGCGTTGCCGAGGGTGAGGAACGGGTACGCGGCGGTGCTGATGTTGGCGGCCTGGAACCAGGCGAAGCAGGCGGCGGCGACCGCATGCGGCAGCTGCATGCCGCCGATCGAGGTGTCCATGGTGGCGGCCAGCAGCCCGGTCTGGGCGAAGACGTCCAGAGCGGCCTTGACCTGCGGGATGGTGCGCACCCGACGCCCGTCGAAGGTGGGTTCGGTGGCGTCGGCGGCCTTGTTGTGGGTGGCGAACTGTTCGGCGGCGACCCGGGCGGAAAGGTCCAGCGCGGCGTCGAAGGTGTCCCGGGAGTGCTCGGCGTAGCGGGGCCGCTCGGTCAGCCGGGTCACGTCCAGCCAGTCGTAGAGCAGGAACGCCAGGTCGCGACGGGACAGCAGGGTGGACGGCGACACGGGGCTCCTTCCGTCGTACCGTCGCGGCGCAGGCCGGCGACGGTCTCTCGGAGGTCATCCTGGCTGATCGGGGCGGCCGGTGCACGCTCCGTCGCCTCCGGGTGTGCCGCGGTCGGGCCAGGCGATGTCGTTGGGGAGCTGGCGGCGTACGCCACTGCCCGGCACCCGCACAGGCGGGTGCCGGGCAGTCGCTTGGTCATCCCTGCTTCGAGACGCTGAGCGGGAAGGTGGGGGTGCCGACGTTGGTGAGCGTGGTGGTGTTCGCCCTCACGTACGTGTCCAGGTAGGGCGAGCGGTCACCCTGGGTCGGCGAGTCGAACTGCGGGTCCTGCACCTCGACGGCGAGCCGCGCGTCGGTGACGGTGATCGTCTCGCCCGAGGGTACGGGCCGCCAGCCCCTTGAGGCGATGGTCCCGATCTGGACCCCCAGCTGGTGTCCTGGCTCGAAGGTCCAGTCAGTCGCCTTCAGTTCGAACGAGGTCGATCCACTGTGGTCCAGTACTGCGACGTTCTCGTTGAACATCGTCGCCTTGCCGTCCGGTGCGACGTCCCACAGCCGTACCCAGACGTTGCCCTGGCCCCTGGTCTTCAGCGTGACCTCCGGCGAGCCCGTGATCCGCACCTGCTCGGAGGCGGGGGTGGACCAGTTCCAGTAGCTGCTGCCGGGTGCGTCAGCGCTGAGCAGGGCCGTCTGGTCAGTCGTCAGCGAGTCGGCCTCCGGCGCGTACTCGATGTCCCAGCCCGGGGCCTCTGGCGCCGTCATCGACCGGGCGGCCACCTGCGCGTTGCTGCCGTTGTCGACGTACTGCCCGGGCGACAGCCGCGCCTTGTAGGCGTCGTTGGTTACCGGCCAGGTCGGCTGGGCGCGCCAGTTGCCGAGGCTGTCCTCAATGGAGAACGCCGGGTCGGTCACCGACGGTTCGATGCCGCGCAGGTGCTGGTCGTAGAACCGCATCACCTCGTCGAACCAGCCCGCGCGTCCCATCTTGAGCTGGCCCCTGGCGTTGGTCTCGTTACCGCGCACGTGTTCCCACTGGCCGATCCAACCGCGTTCCGGACCCTGGTGGTTGGCCAGGTACTTCTGCATCTCCTCGGGCTTGGTGTTGTCCTCGATGAAGCCCGACGTGACGAACAGCGGCGTCTGGGACCCGGCGGCGCGGGAGGCGAAATCACGGGCCCGCCAGAACGCCGACTTCGGGTCGGGGTTCTGGGTGTTGGTGAGGTTGTTGCTCTCGCACTCGGGGTGAGTCTTCTCGTACTCGGCGTTCGCCTTGTAGTGGTCGCTCTCGTCGGCCAGCGGACGCATGGTCGCGATCGAGTAGTAGCTCCGCGGGGTGCTGGTCGCGTTGGAACGGGGCACCCCATTGCTGAACAGGTAGTTGTACCTGTTCCACGTCGGCTCCTGGGAGACGATCGCCTGCAGCGGCTTGAGCTTGAGGGTGTTGGCCGCCAGCCCGGTGTTGGCGTCGTACGACTTGCCGTACATGCCCACCTTGCCGGTCGACCACGGTTGGCTCGCCGCCCACTCGACGGCCGCCTTGATGTCGGCCTGCTCCCCCGGGCCGAGGAAGTCCAGGCACCCGGTGCTGCCACCGAAGCCGCGCAGGTCGACCATCACGAAGGTGTATCCGCGCTCCATGAGCCGCGCGCCGTCGATGAGGTCCTGAAAGCGCGCCGACGGCCCGACCCGGTCCCATCCCGCGGGGGCAGTCTCCCCCGCGTGGGAGAAGTAGGGGCCCACCGACAGGATCACCGGGGTCTTCGCGTCCGCCGGCAGGTTTGCCGGGCGCAGGACGTCGGCGTGCAGCTCGACGTCACTGCCGTCCGAGGACGGGAAGTACGCCTGCGTCCACGCCGCCCCCACGGGAACCCGGGGGTTCTCCTCATGGGTGATCGGGGCATCAGCTGTCGCCGCCGCCGGAGCGGCCTGTGCCGCCGTGGGTAAACCGCCCGCGGTGAGGCTCGCGATGATGGCCAGTGCACCGGCCGCCGCGACGGGCGACACGACCTTCCTCCGAAGGTTCATCCTCCTCCACCTAACTCCAGACGACATCGTCCGGTCAGCCATCGAGGCTAACGATCTTCGTCGGACTTGAACCCCGAGTTATCTTCCCGTGTCCTTTGTCCGGGTCAGCCGGTCTCGGCGAGCAGGCCGTCGACCAGGTCGCGGGGCAGCCCGTGGGTGTCGTGCAGCCAGTGGTAGTCGCGCTCGCTCAGCGGCCCGCCCCCGCGGAGCCGGTCGACCAGCGGACGGCCCCGGCGCAGCAGCCCGCGGAAGCGCCGCTCCTCGTCGAGGAGCACCGCGCGCAGCGGCTCCACCTCCGCCCGCTGCCGGAACCGGCGCAGCGTGTCCGCGTACGCCTCGACGGGCAGTTCGGTCAGGCAGCGCCCCGGGTCGTCCCGCCACAGCACGGTGAGCGCCCGCCGGATGAGCCGGCGCAGCACATACCCGCGCCCGGTGTTGCCCGGTCGTACGCCGTCGCCCAGCACCACCACCGTGGAGCGCAGGTGGTCGGCGACGATCCGCAGGTCCGGCCCGTCCAGCGGCCACCGGTCGCGGACGGCGTCGACCCACGGGCGCAGCCCGTCGCCCGCGAAGACCGACGGGTGGCCGCGCAGCACCATCTCCAGGCGTTCCAGTCCCATCCCCGTGTCGATGCTGGACATCGGCAGTGGGGTCAGCCGGCCGTCGTCGTGCCGGTGGTAGCGCATCTGGACGTGGTTCCAGACCTCCAGCCACCGGTCGTCGGTGCTCGGCGTGCCGGTGGGCGGCCCGTCGCCGGTCCACACGAAGATCTCCGAGTCGGGCCCGCACGGGCCGGTCGGGCCGTTGTCCCACCAGTTGTCCACACCGGTCGCCTCGACCGGTACGCCCAGCTCCGTCCAGGTCGCCCAGGCCGTCTCGTCCGGCCCGACCTGCTCGTCGCCGCCGAAGACGGTCGCGTGCAGCTGTCCGGGATCGATGCCGAAGCCCCCGGTGAGCAGCTCGTGCCCCCAGCGGACGCTGGTCGCGATGTCGTAGTCGCCGAGCGACCAGGAGCCAAGCATGTCGAAGACGGTCAGGTGGGTGCGGTCGCCGACCTCGTCCAGGTCGGTGGTGCGCAGGCAGCGCTGCACGTCGACCAGCCGCCGGCCGCCCGGGTGCGGCCGGCCCAGCAGGTACGGGGTGAGCGGGTGCATGCCGGAGGTGGTGAACAGCACCGGGTCGCCCGGCGGCGGGATCAGGGAACTCTCCGGCGCGTCCCGGTGATCTCGGCGGTGGTAGTGGTCGAGGAAGATGCGGACGATCTCGTCGGGTGTCATGGCATGGGCCTTCCGGGTCGGAGCGACCGGAAGGGTCCGCCGCGCGGGCGGTGGCGTGACACGACGACGCCGGCGGACCGTTTCCGGTCGCCGGCGAGAAAGAGTCGGTCAGGCGGCGGCAACCGGCGAGCGGGAAGCTCGCGCGGCCGCGGCGGTGCTGCGCCTGATCTGCATGCCCCGACGGTAGCTCGTCAACGATGCCGCCGCCCACCGGTTTTGCCGGCCGGTGGCGTGGCCCCGCACCGGGCGGGCGTCACCGGCCCCGGCGCAGGGCCTGGCGTAGCTGCGCGGCGACCCGGGCGGCGGTCACCGGCACCACCGAGATCATCAGCCGGCCGGAGGCATCGAGCACCGGCGTGACCACGTACAGCCGGGCGCCGCGCCGCCGTACCAGCGGCACCGTCGCGCGTACCCGGGGAGCGCGCACGGCGGCCGAGCCGGCTGCGCCGGTGGCCGTCGCCGCACCCGCTGCCCGGCCCGGGTCGAAGCCGCCGACCTGGGCGGAGACCGCCCGCCGCTGCCCGGTGGGGCCGGTGCCGGCGAGCAGGTCGGTGGCGCGGAATCGGATCCGCAGCGTGGTGCCTCGCGCGCCCTGGTCGACCGCGGTGACCTCGCCCAGGATCTCCTCGGCGCTGACCGTCACCGGCTCCGCGCCCGCCGCGGCCAGGTCCGGCACCGGGCTGAGCGCGGTGACGGTCAGCACCTTCTCGCCGCGCTCGTCGGTCTCCCAGGCCAGCGCCGTCGCGTCGAGCTTGGCGTACCAGTCGGGGACTGTGGTCACGTCGAAGCAGGCGTCCGGCAGGCCGCGGGCCGGGTCGCGGAAGCCGGGATAGGCGGCGTACCGGCGGTCGCCCTCGACGACGGTCACCGGGACGCCGGCCCGCGCGTCCTGCCGGATCACCGCGAGCAGGTCGTCGAGCGCCCCGTCGCGGGTCAGCGCCAGCCGGATCCGGGTCTCGGCGTTGAGCTGGGCGGCGATCGCCTCGGTGAGGTGGGCGCGGACCAGCCGGCCGATGCCGTCGTGCACGAGCTGCTGGGTCTCCCGGTCGAGGCCGAGGAGGTCGTCCTCCAGCAGCTTGGCGATCTCGTGGTCGAAGCGGCGGGCGAGGACGGCGTCGCGCTGCCGGCCGGCCGGGATCAGCCCGGCCACGAACGCGGTGGTCGCCTCGACCGTACGCAGCCGGTCGGCGTGCCGGCTCAGGTAGGTGATGTTGGTGGCGCTGTGCCGGCGGACCGCGTAGTAGAAGTCGTAGTCGGCCAGCACCGAGATGCGCCGGGCCCGGTAGCAGGCCTCCAGCGTGAACGGCAGGTCGCTGCCGAGCGGCAGGTCCTCCCGGTAGCGGATGCTGTACTTCTCCACCAGCTCCCGCCGGAACAGCTTCGTGTTGGCCAGCGAGCGCGGCAGCGGCGAGTCGAACAGGTCCACATCGACCTGGGTACGGGCGAAGATGTCCTGGTAGATGTGGCGGCTGTTGACCCCCACCACCCGGCCCAGCACGACGTCGGATTCCCACGCGTCGGCCGCCTCGACCAGCCGGCGCAGGGCGTCGGGGCCGAGGTGGTCGTCGGCGCCGACGAAGAAGACGTACCGGCCGGTGGCCGCGTCCAGGCCCCGGTTGAACGGGGCGGCGGGGCCGCCGGAGTTGGCCTGGTGGATGACGGTGAACAGGCCGGGGTGGCGGGCGGCGTACCGGTCCAGCTCGGCGCCGCTGGCGTCGGTCGACCCGTCGTCCACCGCGACGATTTGAAGCCGGTCCGGGCCGATCGTCTGCGCCACCAGCGAGTCCAGGCAGCGGGTCAGGTACGGCATGGTGTTGTAGACCGCCACCACCACGCTCACGTCGGGGGCGTTCACCGCGCCTGCGCCTGCACGGTCGACTCCTCGGGGGACAGCAGCCGCCGGTAGAGGGTGTCCAGCTTTTGCGCCTGCGCCTCCCAGGTCCAGCCGGGCAGCGGCGAGTCCGGCCCCGCGTAGGCGGCCCGGTAGCGGTCCGGGTCGGCGAGCACGGCGCGGACGGCGCGGACCAGGTCGGCGCTGTCGCGGGCCCGGAACACCTCGCCCTGGCCGGTGGCCCGGACGGTGTCCGCCATCGTCCGCACGTCGCTGACCACGATCGGCAGCCGGGCGTGCGAGTACTCGAAGAACTTGGTGATCAGGGCGATCTCGTGGTTCGGCCAGTGGTGCAGCGGGATCAGCCCCACGTCGGCGCCGCTCAGGAACGCCACCAACTGCCGGTGCGGCACGTACGGCACCGGGTGCACCCGGTCGGCCACGCCGAGTCGGGCGGCCCGGGCCGCGAGCTGTCGCACGTACGCCGCCGTGGGATCGCCCACGACCAGCGCCAGGTGCACGCCGGGCAGCCGGGGCAGCGCGTCGACCACGGTGTCCAGGCCGCGCTGCACGGCCATCGCGCCGCTGTAGACGAGCAGCGGGGTGTCCCGGTCGACGCCGCAGAGCCACCGCAGGTCAGGGGCGGGCTCGGTGTCGCCGGCCGGCTCGTCGGCGGTCGCCGGCGCGTTGAGCAGCACGGTCGGGCGCTCGGTCAGACCGTGGTCGCGCTGCAGCAGGTCGGCGAGCGTGTCCGAGACGGTGACCACCGCGTCGGCGTGCCCGACGTACTCCCGCACGTACGCCAGGTGGGCGGGGAGCCAGCGGGCGTTGTCCCGCCGGGGCTTGGCGCCGGGGAGCCACTCGTGCGCGTCCCAGACCAGCTTCACCGGGCGGCCGGCGGCCCGGGCGCGCAGCACGGCGCGGGCGGCCACCCCGAGCATCCGGAAGTCGTGCGCGTGGATCAGGTCGGGCCGCAGCTCGTCGATGACCGGGCCGAAGAGCCGCTCGTACCCCCACAGGCCGGGCTCCAGCCGCCGCCAGGCCCGGTCGCCCTGTAGCGTCCGCCAGAGCAGGACCTGGCCGTGTTCGACCGGCCGGCGGGCCAGTCGGGCGGCGCGCAGGGGGAGCCCGCCGCGGCTGACCAGCCGTTGGCGCAGCCCCCGGGGGCCGGCCGGGCCGTCGGTCGGTCCGCCCATCGGCAGCACCCGGACGTGCGCCCGGCCGAGCCGCCAGTCCCGCTCGTCGTCGGTCCGGGCGCAGCCGAGCAGGGTCACGTCCCACCCCGCGTCGGCCGCCGACCGGGCGGCCTTCTGCACCCGGGAGTCTCCCTCGACGGCGTTGTCGACGAGCATGACCACCCGGCCGCGGGGGCCGGACGGCGCTGCGGCGTCGAGCTGCATGAACGATCGCTCCCATTCTCCGTCCGGCCGGTGCCCGGCGAGTGTACGGCAGGTTCACCGCCCGGCAAGGCGACGGGCCGGGGCAGCTCGAATTGCGATGCAACTGCCGCCGTACCGGCCAATCCGTAGGGCTCTCACCTGGGAAGACACCAAAGATAGTCCGTTTCGGAAGGCGATTGGCACTCGTTGTTAACCCGGTGCACAGGTAGCGCCAATTAGCGTGCTCAGGACCATTCGGGGCGCACCCGTCCCGCGAATTCACCGACCCCGCCTGGTTCGACGGCGGCGAATACATCTCGAAGTCACGTACGAGTGGGCAGGTATTCATGACCCGTACACCTGACGTCAGCGTGGTCATTCCCACCTGCGACCGGCCGGACCTGGTGCTCCGCGCCGTCCGCAGCGCACTGGCCCAGACCGTCGACACCATCGAGGTCATCGTCGTGGTCGACGGCGCCGACGAGGCGACCCTGAAGGCCCTCGCCGCGGTGCCGGACGACCGGCTGCGGGTGGTGCCGCTGGCCGAGCGCGGCGGCGCCCCGAACGCCCGCAACGTCGGGGCCGGGGAGGCCCGGGCGGAGTGGACCGCCTTCCTGGACGACGACGACGAGTGGCTGCCGGAGAAGCTGGCGGTGCAGCTGGCGGCGGCCCGGAGCGCCGGGGCGCCCCTGCCGGTCGTGGCCAGTCGGCTGGTCAACCGGACCCCGCGGGCCGAGTTCGTGCTGCCCCGCCGGCTGCCCGAACCGGGCGAGCCGATCAGCGAGTACCTCACCGTGCGTCGCGGGCTGTTCCACGGCGACGGGTTCATCCAGACCTCGACCATCATGGCGCCGACCGAGCTGCTGCGCCGGGTCCCGTTCACCGTGGGTCTGCGCCGGCAGCAGGAGCTGGACTGGACCCTGCGGGCGGTCAGCCACCCGGACGTCGACCTCGTCATGACCGAGGAGGCGCTGGTCGTCTGGCACCAGGACGAGGACCGGCCGCGGATCAGCCTGCAGTCGCCGTGGGCGGCCCAGTTCGAGTGGCTCCAGGAGATCCGCCCGCTGCTCACCCCGCGGGCGTACGCGGCCCTGGCGATGAGCGTGATCAGCTCGATGGCGGCGACCACCCGCAGCTTCCGGGTGTTCCGGCTGCTGCTCGCCGAGGCCCGCCGACACGGCCGCCCGAGCCTCATCGACTACGTGACCTACCTGCAGATCTGGCTGATCCCGCCGGACCTGCGGCACCAGCTGCGCGACCGGGTGCTCAACCGTCGCCGCACCGCGCAGCCGGCGCCGCAGAGCCCGGACATGCCCGGCCCTCGCGCCGCCCACGCCGAGCCGACGCCGTCGGTGGTCGGCGAGCCGGAGCCGGTGGCCGGGTCCGGTGGCGGCGGACGGCAGTAGGGTCGCGGTCATGTCCCAGTCCAGGGCGGTGATCTGGCGCAGCCACCTGCTGCCCGGGTCGGAGACCTTCGTCCGCAACCAGGGTGACGCGCTGACCCGCTGGGCGCCCCACTACCTGGGCGCGGTCAAGGTGGCTTCCCCGCTGGCCCGGGACAGCGACGCCGTCGCGTTTCCGGACGACCCGCGCGGCCGGGCCGACCTGCTGCGGCTCAAGCTCACCGGCTGGTCGGCCCGGCTCGACGCGGCGCTGGCGCGACTCGCGCCGGATCTGGTGCACGCCCACTTCGGCGGCGACGGCTGGCTCGTCAGCGGCAGCACGCGGCGGCTCGGCGTACCCCTGGTGGTGACCCTGCACGGGCAGGACGTGACCCGGCAGCCCGCGCTGCCCGGGGCGCGCGGCGCCCGCAACCGGCGCCACCTGCGCCAGGCGTTCGACCGGGCGGCGCTGGTCATCGCGGTGTCGGAGTTCATCCGCGACCGGGCGGCCGCCCTCGGCGCCGACCCGGCGAAGGTCCGGGTGCACCACATCGGCGTGCCGATCCCGCCCCCGCCCGCGGCGACGCCGAAGCGGTGGGACGTCATCTTCGTCGGCCGGTTCGTGGCCAAGAAGGGCGTCGACGACCTGGTGGAGGCGGTGGGGATGCTGCCCGCCGCCCGCCGGCCCCGGCTGCTCCTCGTGGGCAGCGGGCCGCTCGAGGCGCCGGTCCGGCGCCGGGCCGCCGAACTCGGCCTGGACGCCACCTTCCTCGGCGCGCAGAGCCCCGAGGTGGTCCGCCGTCATCTGGCCGAGTCGCGGATCCTGGCGGCGCCGTCGCGGACCGCCCCAGACGGCGACTGCGAGGGGCTGCCCACCACCATCCTGGAGGCGGGCAGCGCCGGCCTGCCGGCGGTGGCGACCTACCACAGCGGCATCCCGGAGGCGGTGCGGCACGGCGAGACCGGGCTGCTCAGCGCCGAACGGGACCGGCCGGCGCTCGCCGAGCACCTCGACACGCTGCTCGGCGACGAGGCGCTGCGGTCCCGCCTCGGCGCCGCCGCCCGCGCGCACGTCGAGGCGCACTTCGACCTGCACCGGCAGACCCGGCTGCTGGAGGAGCTGTACGACGAGGCGCGCTCCGGCCGTCCCGCCGGCGCTACGCGGGCCGGGTCGTGACGCCGTCAGAGCTCGTGGCCACCCGGTCACGGTGCGTCGGCGTACCGCTGGCCGCCGCGGTCGAGCGGGTGACCGGCCGGCCGCCGCGCACCGTCCGGCCGTGGGCCCTGGCCCACGGCGTCTGACTCGTCAGGCGCTGGCGGAGACGAGCGGCGCCGGCGCCACGGGCTCCAGACTCTTGCGGCGCCGGTTGGGGAACGACAGCCGGATGACCTTCCACCACGCGGAGGCCACCTGCTTGGGCAGCGGTCCGGTGGTGTACTTCAGCCCGTACCGGTCGAACAGCGCCCGGACCTGGGGGGCGATCTCCTGGTAGCGGTTGCTCGGCAGGTCCGGGAAGAGGTGGTGCTCGATCTGGTACGACAGGTTGCCGGTCATAATGTGCGTCAGCCGGCTGCCGCTGATGTTGGCCGAGCCGAGCATCTGCCGCAGGTACCACTCGCCCTTCGTCTCGCCCTCGATGGAGGTCTTCTCGAAGGTCTCCACCCCACTGGGGAAGTGGCCGCACATGATCACCGAGTGGCTCCACAGGTTGCGGATCAGGTTCGCGGTGAACGTGGCGGCCAGGGTGCTCAGGAACGACGGGCCGGACAGCAGCGGGTGCACCACGTAGTCCTTGAGCACCTGGCGGCGGATCTTGCGGCCGACCGCCCGGGCCCGGGCCCGGAACTCGGGGTCCTTGTGCCCGCCGTCGCGCAGGTACTTCCCCAGCTCCAGGTCGTACGCGGCGATGCCGTACTCGAAGAAGCAGGCGTTGACGAGGTTGTAGAACGGCTGACCCAGGTGGCCCTTGCTCCACGGCTGGTCCTCGTCGACCCGCATGATGCCGTAGCCGAGGTCGTTGTCCTTGCCCAGCACGTTGGTGTACCGGTGGTGCAGCTCGTTGTGCGAGTGCTTCCACTGCTCGGCCGGGGTGACGTGGTCCCACTCCCAGGTCGTCGAGTGGATCTTGGGGTCGCGCATCCAGTCCCACTGGCCGTGCAGGACGTTGTGGCCGATCTCCATGTTCTCCAGGATCTTGGCCACCGCGAGGCCGGCGGTACCGACGATCCAGGCCGGCGGGAACAGCGAGAAGAGCAGCACGGCGCGGCTGCTCATCTCCAGTGTCCGCTGGGTCTTGACCACCCGCCGGATGTAGCGGGCGTCCCGCTCCCCCCGGTCGGCGATCACCCGGTCCCGGATGGCGTCCAGCTCCTTGCCGAGGATCTCGATGTCCGCGGCGGTGAGGTGGGCGATCGGGTTGTCGGCCTTCTTCTGGATCGCGGTCACGTCGGGGGCCTCCTGTCAGAGTTCGATGTCGCAGGTACCGGCGGCCGCCGACACGCAGGTCTGGATGAGCACGCCGTCGCCGGGGACGGCGGTGGTGAGGTCGCCGTTGCGCAGGTCCCGGACCGCGCCCTGGCGCAGCGGCACCACGCAGCCGAAGCAGATCCCCATCCGGCAGCCCGACGGCATGAGCACCCCCGCGTTCTCACCGGCGTCCAGAATCGGGGTGGCCCCGTCCGCCTCGACCGTCACGCCGGCGCCGGTGAAGGTCACCGCCCCACCCTCCCCGGGGGCGATCACCGTGGGCCGGAACCGCTCGGTGTGCAGCCGGTCGGCCACGCCGCAGTCGGTCCAGTGCCGCTCGACGGCGTCGAGCAGGCCGACCGGGCCGCAGGCCCAGGTCTGCCGCTCGGCGTGGTCGGGCACGAGCTCGTCCAGCTCGGGTACGCCGAGCAGCCCGTCGGTGTCGGTGTGCCGCTCGATGAGCCGCAGCGCGCCGGTGGCGGCGAGCGCCCGCAGTTCGGCGCCGAAGATGACGTCGTCCCGGCGGGGCGCCGAGTGCACCAGCACGACGTCGGCCCGGGCCGGCAGGCCGGCGCGGAGCATCGCCATGACCGGGGTGATGCCACTGCCGGCGGTGAGGAAGAGGACCCGCTCGGGGATCGCCGCGGGCAGCACGAAGTCGCCCTGCGCCTGGTCGAGCTGGACGATCGTGCCGGGCCGGACGCGGCGGACGAGATGGTTGCTGACCTTGCCGTCCGGGATCGCCTTCACGGTGACCGTGATCCGGCGATCGGCGCCGCCCGGCACCGAGGTGAGCGAGTACGCCCGCCATTGACGCACCCCGTCGACGTCCACCCCGAGGCGCACGTACTGTCCGGGCAGGTGGCCACGCCAGCCCCGACCCGGCTGGATGACCACGGTCGCCGCGTCCGGGGTCTCGGGACGCACCTCGACGATCCGGCCGCGCAGGGCGGCGCCGGCCCGCAGCGGCGCGACCAGGTCGAGGTAGTCCGCCGGCAGCAGCGGGGTGGTGACCGTCTCGGCCAGCCTCAGCAGCCGGTGCCGGAAGCTGGCCTTCGGACGGGCGATTGTGGTCATGTGACCAGGGTGGCTACCCGATCGCATAACATCTTGTCCGACAAAGGTGAATTGACCACGGGTTTTTGTGCGGGGTGAACAAGATGTCGGACGAGGCGCGCCACGCCACCCACCTCGAACTGGACGAACGGGTCGCCTCCCGACTCCGCGACCGTCTGCCCGTGGTGGCCGAGCGGACGGTCAGCGCGATCACCGCCGAGGTGACCGCCTACTCCGGCGCCCTCACCGGCACGATGCGGGCGAAGATCGAGAACGCGGTACGCATCGCGCTGGGCACGTTCCTGCAGCTCATCGAGGGGGCGCAGGCCGCCGACCCGAGCACCCCACTCGCCCCCGCGCTGGAAGCCGCGTACGCGCTGGGCAGCGGCGAGGCCCGCTCCGGGCGGAGCATGGACGCGCTGCTGGCCGCGTACCGGGTGGGCGCCCGGGTGGCCTGGCGGGAGGTGTCCGCCACCACCGTACGCAGCGGGCTGGCCGCCGAGACGGTGGCCGAGTTCGCCGAGCTGATGTTCGCGTACATCGACGAGCTGTCGGCGGCCAGCGTGGCCGGGCACGCCGACGAGCTGGCCAGCGCCGGCCGGGCCCGCCGCCGCAACCTGGAACGCCTCACCCAGCAACTCCTGGCCGGCGAGCCGGAGGAGATCCTGCGCCGCAGCGCCGAGCGGGCCGACTGGCCGCTGCCGCAGACCCTCACCGTCGTCCTGCTGCCCCGCCGCGACCTGCGCGCGGTGCTCGCCCTGCTCAGCCCGCACACGCTAGAGAGCGGCGAGGACCTGCCCGGGATGGACCCGGCCGAGGAACTGGCCGTGCTGCTGGTGCCGGACATGCACGGCGGCCGGCGCCGCCAGCTCGCCCGGCTGCTGCCCGGCCACCGGGCGGTGCTCGGGCCGGCCCGGCCCTGGCACCGGGTCGCCGCCTCCTACCAGCGGGCCACCCGGGCGCTCGCCCTCGGCCTCGGCGAGCCGGACGCCGGCCCGGTCGACACCGAACAGCACCTGGCCGAACTGCTGCTCAGCATGGACCCGGAGGGGCTGGCGGACCTGCGCGCCCAGGCACTGCGCCCGCTGGCCGCGCTGCCCCCGGCCACCGCGCACCGGCTCGCCGAGACGCTGCGCTCCTGGCTGCTGCACCAGGGCCGGCGCGACGACGTGGCAGCCGACCTATTCGTGCATCCGCAGACCGTCCGCTACCGGATGGGCAAGCTGCGCGAGCTGTACGGCGAGCGACTCCACCATCCGGCCACCGTCCTCGACCTCACGCTGGCCCTGGCCGTGCCGCCGACCCCGCCCGCGGTCGACTGAGCAGGGCCGGCAGGTCCGGTCCGCCCGGGGCCCCGGCGGGCATCCACCGACCTGATCAAGGTCGGGCGCCGCCGGTAGGGTCGCCGCATGCCCACCGCCGTCCCGCCCACCTGGTTCGACACCGTCGCCGGTGGCTGGCCGAACCTCCTCCAAGGCCTGCTCAGCGGCGCGATCACCGGCGCGGTCGCGGCCGTGGTCAGCTTCGCCGTGGTCAACCGCACCAACGCCGGCACCCGCCTGCTCACCCGCCGGCAGGAGGCCCGGCAGAAGCTGATCGAGGCGATCGAGGCGAGCATCCACACCTTCGTCGGCGTGCCCGACAACCGGCCCTGGCGAGCGGACTACGAAGCGGTGGCCGTGCTCAACTTCCAGCTGCGGCTCGCCGCCGCGCTGGTCGCGGAACAGAACGCCCGGCTCGCCCAACGGGTGCAGGACGTGGCCGACGAACTGGCCGACGTGGCCGTGACCTGGCGCGAACAGGCCCACCTCCAACCCGACGACCAGGCGCCCCGCCGGTACAACGCGGCGTACGCCGTGGTGTCGCCGCTGCAGGACGAGGTGGTCGACTGGCTCGGCAACATCAACCCGCTCCCCCGAGGCCGGTCCCGCTGACCGCGTCCCCTCGCGTCGCATTGCTGCCGGCCCGGGCGGCCCGAGGCGGCTGCCCGTCGTAGGCGCCAGAGGGGTCGATCGGTCGGGGCGCCGGGTGGCCTTCACCGGGGCCAGCCCGCCGGGCGGGCGTCACTGTGGCGACGCCTTTGGAGCTGATGGCGCAAACGACTCAGCTGCCCGGCCTCGCGAGGGCGGAGCCATCCCCTCCGCACGGTCCAGCCACCGGCAACGAGCTCGGCCTCACGGCCGTGCGGCCTTGAGCGTCGTTCTGGCTCGTTGCAGGGCGCGGGTCGTGCCTCTCCGCCGTCACGGGCGACGCCGACGGACCGACCGGCGGTCGCTGACGGCGACGCCGCCGACTGAATCGTCTGCGCCATCAGCTCCAAAGCGTGGCGCAACCGACCACCGCCCCGCCGGCGCCGTCTGAGCGGCCGGCCAGGCAGCCCACGCCGTGCGCCCATCGAGCTGGAGCGGCTCGCCACGGTGGACTCGCCGTACGTGACCCACCTGCGCTACCGGGTCCGGCGCGCCACCGCCCCGCAGCCCTGACGAGCCCGGCCGGCGTCAGCCTGTCCCGCCGGAGTCGCCCAGCGCGAAGACGACGATGCTCCGCTCGCCGCCGTCGCCCGCCGGCTCGGTGCGGGTGCCGGCCGGCTGGAACCCGCACTTCTCCGCCACCCGGATCGAGGCCGTGTTCGCCTCGTCCGCCTCCAGGATCACCCGCTCCAGGCCGAGGTCGGACAGCGCCCAACGGGCCAGCAGCCGGACCGCCCGGGGCGCGGCACCCCGCCCCCGGCACTGCGGGAACACCCCGTACGCCACGGTGACCACCGCGTCGCTGCGGAACTGCAGGTTGATGCTCCCGACCGGTTCGTCGGTCACCGCGTCCGCGATTACCAGCGGGGCGGCCTTCCCGCTGCGCCACATCTCCTCGCCCCGCGCCACAAAGTCGCGGCGCGCCTGCGCGTCCATCGGCTCGTCGTCCAGCCAGCGGCGGATCTCCGGATCGTGGCTGGCCGCGGCGATCGCCTCGACGTCTGACTCCCGCCGTGGCCGCAGGGCGACCGTGCCGTCAGTCAGCGGCGCGGCGGGCGGCGCGATCGGAGTGGAACGGGTCATGGACGGTCATGGTACGGCCGGTTCCTGAGCCCGCTGGCAGATGAACTCCGTGGCCGGCAGGGCCGTGGTGGGCCCGGGTCTGACCACCGGCGGCGGGACCGAGTCGTACCGGTTGGCCACGTACGACAGCGCGGCGAGCAGCCCGTCGCTGGTCATCTCCACCGGCCGCCCGGCGGCCGACCGGTCGACGGTCACCGGCATCCGGCCGGCCCGGGACCACGCCAGTCGGCCCCGGTCGGTGATGTAGCCGCGGGCCTGTCCGGCGTTGTCCGGGTGCAGGCAGTACGGGATGTCGAGGTAGCCGCGGGCGAAGGCACGGCGGAGGGCGACGCCCACGTCCTCGCTGAGCTCCAGCACCGCCTCGATCAGGGTCCGCGCCTCGGCGTAGATGCCGGTGTCCGGTACCTCGGCCGGGGCCGGCTGCTCGGCGGCGGCGGCCCGGGCGGCGTGCTCCAGCGCAGCCACGTTCTCCTCGACCGTCGGGATGCGGTGCGCCTCGGCCGGGGTCTTCACGATCAGGCGGGCCGCTCCGCCGCGTACCGCCAGCCGGGCGGCGGTGCCGAGCAGCCGCAGCGCCCCCTCGGTGGTCCGTGGATACACGCCCATGTAGGTGTAGAGCACCACGTGACTGTCCAGGTCGGGCAGCAGTTCGTCGATCAGCCGGCGCAGCGCGGCCAGCGCCTCCTCGTCCTGCTCGGGCGAGGTCTGCTGGGCGTAGCTCAGCGAGACGCTGCGCAGCCCGTGCTGCCGGAAGAACATGCCCTCCAGCACGGTCACGGCGAGCAGCAGGCTGGGCGGGCAGAGCTGCCCGAGCAGGCAGCCACCGAAGCTCTCCAGGTGCGGTTCGACGCCGAGGTCCCGCAGCCGGGTGTAGCCGGCGCAGCATCGCGCCCAGCTGTCGACCGCGTCCCGCAGCGGCACCCGGCTGTAGGGCAGGCAGTACGAGACGGGGCCGCCCTCGGTCGCGTCCACCCCGGTCCGCAGCAGGGCGGCGAAGATCTGCTCGGGCCGCGCCGAGCCGTGCCGCACCTGCACCGGCACGTCGTGCCGGTGCGCGGCGGCGAGCACCCAGCGGGTCACCTCCGGGGGGTGGTCGACGATCGGATACCCGTTCAGGGGTGATCCGTCGGCCAGCGCGCGCCGGGCGGCCGCGTGGTCACCGACCCGGGTGTAGCTGTCCAGCGTGACGGTGGCCGCGGTCGCCGCCCGGGCCCGCGCCACCGCGTCCAGCCCGGCCCGCATGGCGGCCGGGTCGCCGAAGCCCATCCGGGGCTGCACGACCAGCTCGCCCCGCGCGCGGGCGGCGGCGACGGCCGCGGCGAACGGGCCGCGCGGCACCCCGGCGGCGCTCCGCTCGGTCATGCCGACCGGTCCGCCGCGACGAGTTCGAGCCGGCCGAGGTACTCCAGGAAGCGGTCCCGGTCGGCGCCGTCGTCGAAGACGGCCGTGTAGCCGGCGGCGAACAGCTCGGCGACCTGCGCCCCGGTCAGGCTGCCGTCGACGCCCAGCTTGCCGCCGATGACGATCGGCACGTCGGCCAGGGCCGGGTCGGCGCGCAGCACGGCGGCCAGCCGTTTGCCGTCGGTGCAGCCGTGCCCGTTGACGCTGGAGACCACCACCAGGTCGGGGTTGCTCCGGTGGCACTCGGCGGCGAACAGCTCTTCCGGCACGCAGGCACCCAGGTTGATCACCCGGTGCCCGGCCTCCTCCAGCAGCAGTTGCAGGTAGACCAGGTTCCAGGTGTGCGCGTCGGAGGAGACCGTGCCGAGCAGCACGGTGCGGCCGCCGCCGGTCGCGGCCGGCTGGACCGGGGCCAGCACGGTCACCGGCCTACCCCCGCGGCGTGCAGGGCGTCGAGGAAGCCGTCCAGCCGCTCCAGGCCCCAGAACCGGTGCCGGCCCACGATGAAGTACGGCACCGCGAAGATGTCGTCGTCGTACGCGCCGGCCAGGGCCTGCACCGCCGCCTCGCGCAGGGTCGGGTCGGCCACGGCGCCGATCGCCCCGACCGGATCGATCCCCGCCTCCGTGGCCAGGCCGGCCAGCACGCCCGGGTCGCTGATGTTCTCGCCCTGCTCCCACCGGGCGCGGACCGCCGCCTGGTAGAACTCCCAGGCGCGCCCCTGCTCGCGGGCGTACAGCCAGGCCAGGTGGGGCACCGCCCAGTCGACGTCCATGTCGGCCGGCCAGACCATCCGGTACCCGAGCCGGTGCACCAGCCGGTTGGTGTCGGTCAGCAGGTACTCGTGCTTCGCCCGGCTGATCGGGGTGTCCAGGAAGCTCGAGTCCGCCTCGGCCAACGCGGCGCGCAGCCCGTCCTCCGGCACCCAGTGCGGCACGAAGGTGATGGCGTCCGGCGCTTCCGGCCAGCGTTCCGTGAGCTGACGTACGGCGAGCCAGCTGCGCGGGCTGCGGAACGAGAAGTAGAGCCGGGGAGGCTTACGCATGTCGGGGGGTCTCCTCGGGATCAGGCGACGGTCGGGGTGGGCAGCGCCGCGAGGAACCGCCGGATCTCCGCGGTCACCGCGGCGGCCTGCCTCAGGTGGCAGAAGTGACCGCCGTCGGACCTGGTGTGCACGGACGCCACCGGCATCGCCCGGCGGAGCGCCTCGGTGCGGGCGCCGGCGAGGGCCGGGTCGAGCGCGCCGGTGACCACCAGGGTGGGCACCGTGACGGTGTCGAGACCGAGATCGGCGGTGGTGATGAACTGGCGGAGCAGGGCGACGAAGCCGAGCGGGCCGACCCGGTCGAGGGCCTTCGCGACCATGGTGTCGACCAGGTCCGGGTCCAGGGTGTGCCGCCGCCGGCCCAGCCGGAGCCGGAGTCCCTCGCCGATCACGGCGCGGAACCGGGCGAGTTCCCGGTCGAAGAGCTGCCAGCTGACCGGGTCGTCGGGGGACCGGAAGTACGGGGCGAGCAGCACGACACCGTCCGTCGCGGGCCGGTCCGCCGCGGCGAGGAGTTCCAGCACCGCGTTCGCCCCGAACGAGTGGCCCACCAGCAGGGCGGGCGGTTCGGGGAGCAGGTCCAGGGCGTGCCGCAGCAGCGTTGCGGGGCTGGTGCGGTGCACCCAGCCGTACTCGGCGCCGGCGCGCCACGGCAGGTCGAGGGCGTAGGGAGTGAAGGGGGGGTCAGCGCCCAGCGCGTCGAGGAACGGCTGCCAGGTGTGCCAGGAGTCCTCCATGCCGTGCGCGAGCACCAGCGCCGGGCCGCTGCCCGGACCGCGGTGCACGGCAAGGCGTTCGCCGTGGCACTCGGCCTCGACGACGGGATACCAGGTCACGGCGTACCTCCGAGCCTCGCCCGCCGCGGGGCCACCAGGCGGTGGCTGCCCGCGGCGGGACCGGGGCGGTCATGTGGGTCAGTCCTGCCAGCCGGCGTACTGCTTGACGACGTCGTAGACGGCGCGCAGGTTCTCCATCTTGGGCAGCTCGGTCTGCGGGATCTCGATCTTGTACATCTTCTCCAGCCGGGCCAGGATCTCGATCGCCCGCAGCGAGTCCGCCTCGTGGTCGTCGACGAAGTGGCTGGTCTCGGTGATCTCCTCGGGCTCCACCTCGAGCACCTCGGCGACGATCTCGCGCAACTCGTTCATCCGGTTGCTCATGACCTGGGTCATCGTGCTGCCTTCCCTTCTCTGGTGTGACTGGTTGGCTCAGCCGGTCGGCCCGGCGGCCAGTTCGGTGTCCGGCCGGGCGACCGCGAGCATCGAGCCGACGACGGCGATCCGCCGCTCACCGACCCAGGTCTCGCCGCGCATGACCGCGCTGTTGGGTTTGAGCGACTCCACCACCACCTCGTGGCGCAGGACGTCGCCCGGGTACGCGGCACCGAGGAACTCGAAGTCCCGGGCCGCGCCGAAGACGAGGGTGCCCTTCGGCGTCTCGCCGGCGGCCCGGGCGGAGAGCAGCCAGAGCACCGCCCCGGCCTGGCCGAGCGACTCCACGATCAGCGCCGCCGGATAGGCGTACGCGGACTGCGGCAGTCCCTCGGCGAGACCGGCGAAACACGGCTCGGTGCCGGTGACCGCCTTGGTCGCCACGATGCGCCGCCCGGGCTCCACCTCGAGGACCCGGTCCACCTGCAGGATCGGGTGCCGGTGCGGCAGGATCGCGGTGAGGTCGGCGTACTCAAGCATCGGTCGCCCCCGACCGCACGCGCAGCTCCAGGGTGACCTTGGCGCTGGCCGCGCCGTCGCCGCGGCGGCAGTCGGCGACCACCCGGACCCGGCGCGGGTCGTCCGGGTCGTCGCGCAGCTGGCAGCTCACGGTGAGCACGTCACCGGGCAGCAGCGGCGCCTTGAACCGCACCGACCGCACCGCGGCCAGCTCCACCCGGACATCCGGGCCGCGGCTGGCCTCGACGGCCCGGCGGGCCGCCTGGTGGACCGTCTCCACGGTGAACACCCCGGGGTAGATGGGGAAACCGGGGTAGTGGCCCACCAGGTACGGGTCGGTGGCCACGATCCGCTTGGTCGCCGTGATGCCATCGGCGTTCTGTTCCATCTGGTCGACCGCGTCCAGTGGGGCGGCGAAACTGCGGCTCATGGCCCTCCTCTCCATTCGCTGTCCGCATTGCACCGGTGTCGGCTCGAGGCCGGCTTAAGGTCGGCTCGGGTCGTCAGAGCACGATCCCGCCGTCGACCTGCAGCACCTGGCCGGTGACGTACCCGGCCCGGTCGGAGGCCAGGAAGGACACCAGCTCGGCGACGTCGGCCGGCTGGCCGAGCCGGCGCAGCGGGATCATGCCGACCGCCTTCGCCCGGGCCTTCTCAGACAGCGCGGCGGTCATGTCCGTCTCGATGAACCCGGGCGCCACCACGTTCACCCGCACCCCGTACGGGCCCAGCTCCTTGGCCAGCGCGCGGCTCATCGCGTTGATCCCGCCCTTGCTGGCCGAGTAGTTGGCCTGGGTGGCGTTGCCGTACACCCCGGCCACCGAGGACATGTTGATCACGGTGCCGCGCTTGCGCTTCATGAAGCCGAACACCACGGTCCGGCAGAAGTTGAAGGTGCCGGTGAGGTTGGTGTCCAGCACCGCCGCCCAGTCGGCGAACGGCATCAGCACCAACGGCTTGTCCCGGACGATGCCGGCGCTATTGACCAGCACCTCCACCGGCCCGAGGTCCGCCTCGGCGGCGGCGACGAACTCGGTCACCGCGTCCGGGTCGGCCACGTCGCAGGGGGCGTGGAAGCAGCGCACCCCCCGCTGCTTGATCGCGTCGGCCGTCTCCGCCGCCGCCTCACCGCCGCTGCGGTAGCAGAACGCCACGTCGTACCCGTCCTCGGCCAGCCGCAGCGCCACCGCGCGGCCGATGCCGCGCGAGCCGCCGGTGACCAGCGCGGTGCGCTGCTCCATCCGGTCCTCCTAGCGGGCCGCGGCGGCGCCGTCGGCGGCCATCGCGGCGATCAGGCTCTTCGGGCGCATGTCGGTCCACTCGCGCTCGACGTAGTCGAGGCAGGCCTGCCGGCTGTCGTCGCCGAAGGCGGTGTGCCAGCCGTCGGGCACCGGCACGAACGACGGCCACAGCGAGTGCTGCCCCTCGTCGTTGACCAGCACCACGTACCGGCCCTCCTCGTTCTCGAACGGGTTGCTGCTCATCGCGTTTCTCCCTCTCGCTCGGTGTCGATCGCGCTCAGCCGCTCGGCCAGTACCCGGCCGATGGCGGCCAGGGGTTCCGGCTGGGTCATGTCGTTGTGCTGGCAGTCGACGTCGTGCGTCCGCACGCCGCCGGACAGGTGTGGCCGCCAGGCGGCCCGCGGGTCCGCCCCGGGTGCCCGGTCGCGGGTGGCGACGAACAGCAGCGCGTCGAGGTCGACGTGCCCCGGGCGGTGCTCCCGGGCCAGCCGGGAGTTGTTGGCGAACACCTCGTACAGGGCCGTGATGTGCCGGGCCTCCAGCCGGCCGAGCACCCCCTCGTTGCGGCTGAGCAGCTCGGCGACGTGCTCCTCGTCGACCTGCGCGGCGGCGGCGTCGGCCGGGTAGCCGGCCAGCTGCAGCATCCCGGCCAGGAACTCGGCCCGGTTGAGGATGCCCGGCTCGGCCCGCTCCGCCTCGGTCTTCGGGAACGAGTCCAGCAGCGCCAGCAGCGCCACCTGCTCACCGCCGGCCCGCAGCCGGGCGGCGATCTCGTGCGCGATCAGCCCGCCGAACGACCAGCCCAGCAGGTGGTACGGGCCGACCGGCTGGACCTCCCGGATCCGGGCCAGGTATTCCTCGGCGATCTGCCCGACGCTGCCCGGCAGCTCGGCGCGCTCGGCCAGGCCCCGCGACTGCAGACCGTAGATCGGCCGGTCGGTGAGGTGCCCCATCAGGCCGGAGTAGGCCCAGCTGAAGCCACTGGCCGGGTGGACGCAGAACAGCGGCGGCCGGGCGCCGTGCCGGCGCAGCGGCAGCAGCACGTCGAAAGCGCTGCGGCCGTCGTCGTCGGCGGTGTCGAGCCGGTCGGCCAGCTCGGCCACCGTCGGCGCCTCGAACAGCGTACGCAGGGCCAGGTCCACCTCGAAGGTGGCGCGGACCCGGCTGATCAGCCGGGTGGCCAGCAGCGAGTGCCCGCCCAGGTCGAAGAAGGCATCGTCGATGCCCACCTCGGGTACGCCGAGCACCTCGGCGAACAGCCCGCACAGCACCCGCTCCCGGTGGCTGCGCGGTGCGCGCCGCTGCGCGCCGGCGCCCGTCTCGGCCGCGTCCGGCACCGGCAGGGCACCCCGGCTCAGCTTTCCGTTCGGGGTCAGCGGCAGCTCGTCCAGCACCACCACGGCCGCCGGCACCAGGTACTCCGGCATCGCCGCGGCGACCGTGGCGCGCAGCTCGGCCGGCTGCGGACTCCGGCCGGGGGCCGGTACGACGTACCCGACCAGCCGCTGGTCGCCGGGGCGGTCCTCGCGGACGATCACCGCGCAGCGGGCCACGTCGTCGTGGCCGGCCAGCACCGCCTCGATCTCGCCCAGCTCGATCCGGAACCCGCGCAGCTTGACCTGGTCGTCGACCCGGCGCAGGAACATCAGTTCGCCGGTGTCGGTCCACCGCACGATGTCGCCGGTGCGGTACATCCGGGTGCCGGGCGCGCCGAACGGGTCGGCCACGAACTTCCCGGCGGTCTGGCCAGGCCGGGCCAGGTAGCCGCGGGCCAGGCCGCCACCGGCGACGTACAGCTCACCGGGCACGCCGGGCGGAACCGGCCGCAGCCGGGCGTCGAGCACGTACAGCCGGGTGTTGGCCAGCGGGCCGCCGATCGGCAGCGGGCCGGGCGGGATCACCGCCCCCGGTGCGATCCGGTACTCGGTGCAGTTGACCGTGGTCTCGGTCGGGCCGTACATGTTGTACACCGCCACGCCCGGGTGCTCCCGGCGCCACTCGTCGACCACCTCGCCGAGCAGCAGCTCCCCACCGAGCAGCAGCTCGGCGGTCGGGGCGTAGTCGTCCGGCAGCGCGGCCAGCAGCGGCAGGTGGCTCGGCGTGGCCTTCAGGAAGGTGCAGGCCTGCCGGCCCAGCCGTTCCCGGGTCGCGGGGTCGTCGTCCAGGCCGGCGACGTGCACCGTGCCGCCGACGGTCAGCGGCACCCACATGCCGGTGACGCTCAGGTCGAACGAGATCGACGAGTGCAGCAGCGCGCTGCCGCGTACGCCCTGGTAGTCGCCGCCGGCGAAGGTGAGGTAGTCGGTGAGCGAGCGGTGCTCGATCACCACCCCCTTCGGCCGGCCGGTCGAGCCGGAGGTGTAGATGACGTACGCCGGGTTGGTCAGCCGCAGCGGGGCGGCCCGATCGGCGTCGGTGACCGGCTCGGCGGCGAAGCCGTCCGGGTCGCACTCCTCCACCAGCAGCCGCGGCACCCCGCCCGCCGGCAGCTCGGCGGCCGTGGCCGCGTCGGTGAGCAGCAACGCGGGCGCGGTGTCGGCGAGCATGAAGGCGATCCGGTCCGCCGGGTAGGCCGGGTCGACCGGCACGTACGCGCCGCCGGCCTTGAGCACCGCGAGCAGCCAGCCGACCAGCCGGGCCGAGCGGGGCAGGGCCACCGCGACGAACCGCTCCGGACCGACGCCCCGCGCGATCAGCAGCCGGGCCAGCCGGTTGCTGTACGCGTCCAGCTCGGCGTAGCTCAGCTCGGTGTCCGCGTCGACCAGGGCCGGCGCGTCCGGGTTACGGGCGACCTGCGCGGCGAACAGCTGCGGCAGGGTGGCCGCCGGCACCGGGGCGGCGGTGTCGTTCCAGGTCACCAGCACCTGCTCGCGTTCCGGCCCGGTGAGCAGGTCCACCGCGCCGATCGGCTGGTCCGGGTCGGCGGCGAGCGCGGCGAGCATGGTGCGCAGCCGGTCGGCGATCCGCTCGACGGTGCCGTGGTCGAACAGGTCGGCGCTGTACTCGATCCGGCCGGCCAGCCCGGCCGGGGCGCCGGCGTCGTCCAGCTGCTCGGCGAGGCTGACGTTCAGGTCGAACTTGGCCCCGCCGGTGCCGGCCGGCAGCCCGGACACGGTCAGGCCGGGCAGCGTCACGTCGAGGCGGGCGTGGTTGTGCACCGCCAGGACGACCTGGAACAGCGGGTGGCGGGCCACCGACCGGGCCGGGTTCAGCACCTCGACCAGCCGCTCGAACGGCACGTCCGCGTGGGCGTACGCGGCCAGGTCGGTGGCCCGGACCCGGTCCAGCAGTTCGCCGAAGGTCGGGTCGCCGGAGGTGTCGGTGCGCAGCACCAGCGTGTTGACGAAGAAGCCGATCAGCCCGTCGACGGCCTCGTCGACCCGGCCGGCGATCGGGGTGCCCAGCGGCACGTCCTCCCCCGCGCCGAGCCGGGTGAGCAGGGCGGCCAGGGCGGCCTGGGCCACCATGAACAGGCTCGCCTGTCGCTGCCGGGCCAGGTCGGTCAGCCGGGCGTGCAGGTCGGCCGGCACCTCGAAGGTGACGCTGCCGCCGCGCCGGCTGGACACCGCCGGGCGGGGCCGGTCGACCGGCAGCTCCAGCTGCTCGGGCAGCCCGGCGAGGGTCTGCGCCCAGTAGCCGGTCTGCCGGCTGACCAGGCTGCGCGGGTCGGTCTCCGCGCCCAGCACGTGGCGCTGCCAGAGCGCGAAGTCCGCGTACTGGACCGGCAGGGCGGGCAGGTCGGGCGCCCGGCCGGCCCGGCGGGCGGTGTACGCGGCGGCCAGTTCGGCCGAGAGCGGCCCGGCCGACTGCCCGTCGCTGGCGATGTGGTGCATCAGCAGCAGCAGGACGTGCTCGTCGTCGGCGAGCCGGAACAGATCGGCGCGCAGCGGCGGCTCGCCGGCCAGGTCGAACCGGTGCCCGATCGCGGCGGCCAGCGCGGCGGGCAGGTCCGCCTCGGTGACGTCGTGCTCGGCCAGCGTGGGCACCGCCGCCGCCGGGTCGAGGACCTGCTGGTACGGCTCGCCGTCGACCTCGACGAAGACGGTGCGCAGCGTCTCGTGCCGGGCCGTCACGTCGGCCAGCGCGGCGTGCAGCGCGGCCCGGTCCAGGTCGCCGTGCAGCCGCAGCGCCAGCGGCACGTTGTAGCTGACGTCGGAGTCGTCGAAGCGGTTGAGGAACCACAGCCGCCGCTGGGCGTAGGACACCGGCACCAGCTCCGGGCGCGGCCCGGGGCGCAGCGGCGGGCGGCTCTCCCCGCCGGCCAGCAGCCGCGCGGCGAGGCCGGCGACGGTCGGGGTCTCGAAGACCGCCCGGATCGGCAGCTCCACGCCGAAGACCGCGCGGATCCGGTTGACGATCCGGGTGGCCAGCAGCGAGTGGCCGCCGAGGGCGAAGAAGTCGTCGTCCACGCCGACCCGGGCCACCCCGAGCACGTCGGCGAAGACGCCGCAGAGCAGCTCCTCCTGCGGGGTGCGGGCGGCCCGCCCACCGGCCGAGCCGAAGTCCACCGCGGGCAGCGCCTTGCGGTCGACCTTGCCGTTGGCGCTCAGCGGCAGCGCGTCCAGCCGGACCACCACCGAGGGCACCATGGCGTCCGGCAGCCGGGCGGCCACGTGGTCGCGGACCGCCTCCGGGTCGGTGTCACCGACGACGTATCCGACGAGGCGGTTGGTGCCGGCCGGGTCGGTGTTCACCGCCACGGCGGCGGCGGTCACCCCGGCTGCGGCCCGCAGCGCCGCCTCGACCTCGCCCAGCTCGATCCGCTGGCCACGGATCTTGACCTGGTCGTCGTTGCGGCCCAGGAACTCCAGCTGCCCGTCCGGGCGGTAGCGGACCCGGTCACCGGTGCGGTAGAGGCGGGCGCCGGGCCGATCGGTGAACGGGTCGGCGACGAACACCGCGGCGGTGCGGCGCGGGTCGCCCAGGTAGCCGAAGCCGACCCCGACGCCGCCGACGCACAGCTCGCCCGGCACGCCGGGCGGCACCGGCTGCAGGTTGGCGTCGAGCACGTAGAGCTGGGTGTTGCGGATGGCCCGGCCGATCGGCACCCGGTCCGCGTCGGCGTCGGCCGGGGTGGCGATGACCGCGTGCGTCACGTCGTCGGAGCACTCGGTCGGCCCGTACGCGTTGAGCAGCGGGATCTGCGGGAACCGGGCCAGCCAGCGGTGGCACAGCTGCGGCGGCAGCGCCTCGCCGGTGACCAGCAGCCAGCGCAGCTTCGGCAGCTCGGGCACCGGGGCGCCGGCGTCCCAGGCGTCCAGCGCGGTGCGCAGCAGCGACGGCACCACCTCGAGGATGGTCACCCCGTGCCGCTGGACCCGGCCGAACAGGGCGCCCGGGTCCAGCGCGGTGTCGTCGTCGACCACGTCGACGCTGCCGCCGGTGAGCAGCGAGGAGAGCATCTGCCAGACCGAGACGTCGAAGGTGAGCGCGGCGTTCTGCACCACCACGTCCGCCTCGGTGAGGTCCAGGTCCTCCACCTTGGCCAGCAGGTGGTTGAGCATCCCCCGCCGGTGCACCATGGCGCCCTTGGGCCGGCCGGTGGAGCCGGAGGTGAAGATGACGTACGCCAGGTCGGCCAGGCCGGCGGCCAGCGGCGCGGACCCGACCGGCGGGCCGGCCTGGGCCAGCGGCAGGACGGTGACCGGGACACCGGCGGCGGCGACCAGCGCGGCGGCCAGCGCCTCGTGCGCCTGGTCGACCAGCAGCCAGCGGGTGCCGCTGTCGACCAGTAGGTCAGCGTTGCGGGCCACTGGCGAGCGCGGGTCCAGCGGCAGGTAGGCGCCGTCGGCGGTGAGCGCGGCCAGCACCCCGGTGATCGCGTCGGCGCCCCGGTCGGTCAGCAGCGCGACCAGGGCGCCCCGCCCGGTGCCGGCGGCGCGCAGCCGGGCGGCCAGCTCGTCGGCGCGGGCGATCAGCCCGGCGTAGGTGAGGGTCTGCCGCGGGTCGGTCACCGCGACCGCGTCGGGCCGCGCGGCGGCCACCGCCCGGATCAGGGTCACCGGGTCCTCGCCGGGCACCGGCCGGCCGGTGGCGTTCCAGTCGACGAGCATCCGCTGCCGTTCGGCCGGGCCGACCACGTCGACGGCGCCGATCGGCGCGTCCGGGGTGGCGACGGCGGCCTCCAGCATGCGGAGGAACCCGGCGAGGATCCGCTCGGCGGTGATCTCGTCGAACAGGTCGCGGCTGTAGTCCAGCCGGCCGTCGATGCCGCCGGCGCCCGCCGGCCGTTCGGTGAGGTCGATGGACAGGTCGAACTGGGCGGCGTGCGCCCCGACGTTGTCCACCACGACCCGCAGGCCGGGCAGGTCCAGGTCCACCGTGGCGTTGTTCTGCAGCACCAGCATGACCTGGAACAGCGGGTTGCGGGCCATCGACCGGGGCGGGTTGAGCACCTCGACCAGCCGCTCGAACGGGGTGTCCTGGTGCGAGTACGCGGCCAGGTCGGCCTCGCGGACCCGGTCCAGCAGCTGCCGGAAGGTGGGGTTGCCGGCGGTGTCGGTGCGCAGCGCCAGCGTGTTGACGAACATGCCGACCAGCTCGTCGACGGCGTCGTCGGTACGGCCGGCGATCGGGCTGCCGATCGGCACGTCGGTGCCGGCGCCGAGCCGGGTGAGCAGCGCGGCCAGGGCCGCCTGGAACACCATGAACAGGCTGGCCCCGGTGGCGTGCACCAGCGCGTTGAGCCGCTCGTGCAGCGCCGGTTCGACGACGAAGCCGAGCATCCCGCCCTGGTGGCTGGCGACCGGCGGGCGCGGCCGGTCGGCCGGCAGGGTCAGCTCGTCCGGCGCGCCGGCCAGCGTGTCCCGCCAGAACCGCACCTGCTCCGCGATGGCGCTGTCCGGGTCGGACTCGTCGCCGAGCACCGCTCGCTGCCAGAGGGCGTAGTCGGCGTACTGCACGGGCAGCGGGGGGAACTCCGGTGCCCGCCCGGCGACCCGCGCGGCGTACGCGGCGGAGAAGTCCCGGCCCAGTGGGGCCATCGACCAGCCGTCACCGGCGATGTGGTGCAGCACGAGCAGCAGGAAGTACTCGCCGGCGCCGAGGTCGAACAGCCGGGCCCGCAGCGGCGGGTCGACGGCCAGGTCGAACCCGCGCCGGGTCTCGGCGAGCATCAGCTCGCGCACCTCGGCCGGGTCGACGGTCTCCACGGTGATCGGCGGGCAGGCCGCGTCGGCGGTCAGGATCACCTGGTACGGGTCGCCGTCCGCGTCCGGGTAGATCGTGCGCAGGCTCTCGTGGCGCTGGAGCACGTCGCGCAGCGCGGCGCGCAGCGCGGCCACGTCCAGATCGCCGGTCAGCCGCAGCAGGATCGGGATCTTGTACGGGGAGTCGGCGCCGGAGAGCCGGTTGATGAACCAGAGCCGGTTCTGCGCGTACGACAGCGGGATCCGCTCCGGGCGGGGCATCGGCGCCAACGCCCGGCGGGCCTGCTTCGCGCCGCCGAGCCGGGCGGCGAGCCCCGCCACGGTGGGCGACTCGAACAGGTCCCGGATGGCCAGTTCCGCGCCGAGCGCGGTACGGATCCGGCTGACCAGGCGGGTGGCCAGCAGGGAGTGGCCGCCCAGGGCGAAGAAGCTGTCCTCGATGCCGACCTCGGGCAGGCCGAGCACATCGGCGAAGAGCCCGCAGAGCACCTCCTCCTGCGGGGTACGCGGCGCCCGGCGGGTGGAGCCGGCCGCGTAGTCGGGCGTCGGCAGGGCCCGGCGGTCCACCTTGCCGTTGCCGGTCAGCGGCAGGGTGGCCAGCACTACCACGGCGGCCGGGACCATGTATTCCGGCAGCACCGCGGCGGCGTGGGCGCGCAGCGTGGCCGGGTCCGGCGGCGCCGCGTCGGCGGCCGGTACGACGTAGGCGACCAGCCGCTTGTCGCCGGGCCGGTCCTCGCGGACCACCACGGCCACCTGCCCCAGGCCGGGGTCGCGGGCCAGCGCCGCCTCGATCTCGCCGAGCTCGATCCGGAAGCCGCGGATCTTCACCTGTTCGTCGGCGCGGCCGACGAACTCCAGGCTGCCGTCGGGCCGCCAGCGGACCACGTCTCCCGTCCGGTACATCCGGGAGCCGAGGTCGCCGGTGCCGGCGGCGCCGAACGGGTTCGCCACGAACCGCTCCGCGGTCAGCCGCGGCCGGTTCAGGTAGCCGCGGGCCAGCCCGGCGCCGGCGATGTACAGCTCACCGGCCACCCCGGGTGGGGTGGGGCGCAGGTAGTCGTCCAGCACGTACAGCCGCATGTTGTCCAGCGGCCGGCCGATCGGCACCGAGTCCGGCACCTCGGCCACGGCGTGCATCAGGTGGTGCGAGGCGAACGTGGTGGTCTCGGTCGGGCCGTAGCCGTCGCCGACCACGAGGCCCGGGCAGGCGGCCAGCACCCGGCGCACCATCGGCGCGGGCACCACGTCACCGCCGGTCCAGACCTCACGGATCTTGGCGAACGCCTGCGGGGTCTCCTCGGCCAGCAGCCGGAACAGGCCGGCCGTCAGCCACAGCGCGGTCACCTGGCCGCCGGTGAGGACGGCCCGCAGGTCGTCCATGCTCAGCTCACCGGGCGGCGCGACGACCAGTTCCCCGCCGTTCAGCAGCGGCACCCACAGCTCGTACGTCGAGGCGTCGAAGGCCAGCGGTGAGTGCAGCAGCACCCGGCGCTGCCGGTCGGTCCGCCAGCATCGGTCGGCGGCGAGGCTGAGCACGTCGTACTGGGTGACCGCGACGCCCTTGGGGGTGCCGGTCGACCCGGAGGTGTACATGACGTAGGCGAGCTGCCGGGGGTGGGCGGGCCGGCCCGGGTCGGCGTCCGGCCGGGTGGCGATCTCGGCGGCGGCGGCGCCGTCGACGGTCACCACGGTCAGGTCGTGGTCGAACCGTAGGCCGGCCATGGCCCGGTCGGTGAGCAGCACCGAGCTGGCAGTGTCGGCGGCGATGTGGGTCAACCGGTGGGCCGGGTAGCGCGGGTCCAGTGGGACGTACGCGGCGCCGGCCTTGAGGATGGCCAGCACCGACACCACCTGGTCGACCGAGCGTTCCTGGAGCAGGGCGACTCGGCCCTCGGCGGCGACGCCGAGCGCCACCAGGTGCTGGGCCAGCCGGTTGGCCCGGGTGTCGAGTTCCCGGTAGGTCAGCGTGGCGCCGTCGGCGGCGCGGACGGCGACCTGGTCCGGGGTGCGGGCGGCCTGTGCGGCGAACCGGGTGGCCACCCCCGCCGGTCAGCGCCGGCTCGGGCTGGGTGGTGTCGTTCCAGTCGGCCAGCACCAGCCGCCGCTCGGCCGGGTCGAGGACGTCCAGCCGGCCGACCGGGGTGTCCAGGTCGGCTGCGACTGTGGTGAGCAGCCGCAGCAGCCGGTCGGCGAGGCGCTGCGCCGCGTCGGCCGGGAACAGGTCGGTGCGGTGGTCCAGCTGCAGCCGCAGCCGCTCGCCGGGGATCGCGGTGACGGTGAGCGGGTAGTGGGTGGCGTCCCGGCCGGAGACCCCGGTCAGCCGCAGTCCGGTGCCGGGCAGGGTCAGCAGCTTCGGGTCGAGGGGGTAGTTCTCGAAGACCACCAGGGTGTCGAAGAGCTCCCCGTGCCCGGCCAGCCGCTGCACCTCGGTCAGCGGCAGGTGCTGGTGGGCCATCAGCGCGGACTGCTGGTCCTGCAGGCGCAGCAGCATTCGGGCGACCGGCTCGGCCGGGTCCAGCCGCAGCCGGACCGGCAGGGTGTTGATGAAGAGCCCGACCATGGTCTCCACGCCGGCGATCTCCGGCGGGCGGCCGGAGACCGTGCCGCCGAACACCACGTCGCCACGGCCGGTCAGCGCGCCGAGCAGCACCCCCCAGGCGCCCTGCAGGATGGTGTTGAGGGTGACGCCGTGCCGCCGGGCCTGCGTCTGCAGGTCGGCGGTCAGCTCGGCCGGCAGGTCGATGACAAGCCGGTCGGGCAGCTCCGGGGCCCGGGCCGGGTCGGCCGGGGCGAGCAGGGTCGGCTCGGCCAGGCCCGCGAGGGCCTCGGCCCAGGCCCGCTCCGCGGTCGCCCGGTCCTGCGCGCCGAGCCAGGCCAGGTAGTCGCGGTAGGGCGCCACCCGGGGCAGCTGCCGGTCGTCGCCGCCGGCGGCGTACAGGGCCAGCAGTTCCCGCATCAGCGTCGGCACCGACCAGCCGTCGAGCAGGATGTGGTGGTTGGTGAGCACCAGCCGGTGTGCGGTGTCGGCCAGCCGCAGCAGGGTCAACCGCAGCAGCGGCGGGCGGGTCAGGTCGAAGCCCTCGGCCCGGTCGGCGGCGAGCAGCTCGCGGACCCGGTCGGCCTGCTCCGCGCCGGCCAGCTCCCGCAGGTCGTGCGCCCGCCAGCCGGCCCGGAGCCCGTCCACCACGACCTGCACCGACTCGCCGGACGGGCGCTGGCGGAACGCGGCCCGCAGGTTGGCGTGCCGGGCCAGCAGGGCGTCGGCGGCACCGCGCAGGGCTGCCGCGTCCAGCTCACCGGCCAGGTCGAAGCAGAGCTGCACGGTGTAGACGTCGTGGTCCGGCCCGTCGTACAGGGCGTGGAAGAGCAGCCCCTCCTGCAGGGTGGACAGCGGCAGCAGGTCGCTGGCGGCCGGTTGGGCCGCCTCGATCGCCTCGATCTCCTCCTGCGACAGGGGCAGCAGCAGGTCGGACGGGGTGTGCCCGCCGGCGCCGGGGGTGGCGGCGTGGGCGATCAGGGCGTCCAGCGCGGCCAGCCAGTCGTCGGCCAGCTCGCGGACGTCCGCCTCGCCGAGCAGGGTCTGCGGCCAGGAGAAGGTCGCCGACAGCCGGGGACCGTCGGCGTGGTCCCGGGTGACCGCGTTGACCTCGATGGCGTGCGGCACCGGCAGGGCGCCGTCCGCACCGCCGCCGAGGGCTCGGGCGTCGGCGGCCACCGTCCAGTCCGTGTCGCCGCCGTCGGCGGTGGCGAACCGGCCGAGGTAGTTGAAGCCGATCTGCGCGGCCGGCCGGTCGGCCAGCTGCCGGGCGGTGTGGGCGTTGAGGTAGCGGAGCAGGCCGTACCCGATGCCGTTGTCGGGCACGGCGCGGAGCTGTTCCTTGACCCGCTTGACCGCGCGCCCGGCGGCGGCGCCGCCGGCGAACGCCTCGTCCAGGTCGAGCCGGCCGAGGTCGAGCCGGACCGGGTACATGGTGGTGAACCAGCCGACGGTCCGGGACAGGTCCAGGTCGGCGGCGAGTTCCTCCCGGCCGTGACCCTCGAGGTCGACCAGCAGGCCGGCCTCCTGGCTGCCGCGCCGGCGCCGCCACCGGGTGACCGCGAGGGTGAGCGCGGTGAGCAGCACGTCGTTGACCCGGCCGTGGAACGCCGCCGGGACCCGGGTCAGCAGCGGCGTGGTGCGCTCCGCGGGCAGGGTGACGGTCAGCAGCCGGCCGGCGTCCACGATGTCCCGGGCCGGGTCGAGCGGCCGCCCCGCGAGCGGCGCCTCGGCGGCGCCGAGCCGGTCCAGCCAGCCGGCCAGTTCGGCGGTCCGCTCGGGGCGCGCGGCCTCGGCGACCAGGTGCTCCGCGAAGCGGCGCAGCGAGGTCCGCACCGGTTCCAGTTCGGGGGTACGCCCGGCGGCGACCGCTTGCGCGGCGGCGGCCAGGTCGGGCAGCAGGATCCGCCAGGAAACCCCGTCGACCACCAGGTGGTGCAGGGCCAGCAGCAGCCGGCCGGGCCGGTCCGCGCCGGCGTCGAACCACAGCGCCTGCAGCACCCGCCCCTCACCCGGGGCCAGCCGGGCCTGCACCGCCTTGCTCTGCTCTTCGACGAGCCCGCGCAGCTCGTCGGCGTCCAGCCCGGCCGCGTCGATCCGGGTCACCAGCTCGGCCGCGGCCACACTGCCCCGCGCGCCGATCAGCTGCCGCCAGCCGCCCGCCGCGTCGCGAACCAGCCGCAGCCGCAGCGCGTCATGGTGGTCGACCAGCGCCTGCACCGCGGCGACCAGGTGCTCGGGCCGCAGCCCGGCCGGGCTGGTCACCAGCATCGACTGGTGGAAGCCGTCGATCGGGCCGCCGCGCTCGCGCAGCCAGTGCACGATCGGGGTCAGCGGCACCTCACCCGTACCGTCGTCGGTGGGCACCGGCACGGCGTCGTCCGCGGCGGCGGCGGCGAGGCCGGCCACCGTCCGGTGCACGAAGACGTCCCGGGGGCTGAACGACAGCCCGGCCTTGCGGGCCCGGCTGACCAGCTGGATCGACACGATGCTGTCGCCGCCGAGGTCGAAGAAGCTCTCGTTGACGCCCACCGCGTCCAGGCCGAGCACCTCGGCGAACAGCTCGGCGAGCAGGGTCTCGCGGTCGTTGGCCGGGGCCCGGCCGCCAGCGCAGCCGGTGAACCCGGGGGCCGGCAGCGCCCGCCGGTCCAGCTTCCCGCTTGGGGTCAGCGGCAGCGCCGGCAGGCCGACGACGGCCGCCGGCACCATGTACTCGGGCAGGCTGGCGCCGACGTGCGCCCGCAGCGCGGCCGGGTCGACCAGCGCGCCGGTGGCCGGGACCACGTACCCGACCAGGCGTTTCACGCCCGGCTGGTCCTCCCGTGCGATGACCGCGACCTGCGCGACGGCCGGGTGGCGGGACAGCACCGCCTCGATCTCGCCCGGCTCGACCCGGAAGCCGCGGATCTTCACCTGGGCGTCGGCCCGGCCGACGAACTCCAGCGTCCCGTCGGCGCGCCAGCGCACCAGGTCGCCGGTGCGGTACATCCGGCCGCCGGGCTCGGCGGCGAACGGGTCCGCCACGAACCGCTCGGCGGTCAGCGTCGGCCGGTCCAGGTAGCCGCGGGCCAGCCCGGCCCCGGCGATGTACAGCTCCCCGGGCACGCCGGGCGGCACCGGGCGCAGGAACCGGTCGAGGACGTAGGCGCGGGCACCGGCGACCGGGGCGCCGATCGGCGGGGCGCCGGCGCCGGGGACCAGCGGCGCGCTGAGCGTGGCGGCCACGGTGATCTCGGTCGGCCCGTACGCGTTGACCATGCGCCGGTCGGGGGCGAACCGGGCGACCAGGTCCTCGCCGCAGGCGTCGCCGCCGACCACCAGGGTGCGCAGCACCGGCGGCGCCACGGTGGGCAGGCCGGCGAGCGCGGCCGGCGGGATGAGCGCGTGGGTAACCTGCTGGCCGGTCAGCACGGCGGCCAGGTCGTCGCCGACGAGCGGTCCCGGCGGCGGTACGACCAGCGCCGCCCCGGCGCCGAAGGCGGCGCAGAGTTCCAGGACCGACGCGTCGAAGCTGGGCGAGGAGAACTGCAGCACCCGGCTGGTCGGGTCGACGTCGAAGCCGGCCACGATCGCGGCGGTGAAGCTGGACAGGCCGGCGTGGGTGACCACCACCCCCTTCGGCCGGCCGGTGGAACCGGAGGTGTAGATGAGGTAGGCGGGGTGCCCGGGCCGCAACGGTGCGGTGCGCTCGGCGTCGGTGACCGGGCCGGTGGGCCGGGCCGCCCAGTCCGCCACGGTGGACGGTTCGTCGAGCAGCAGCCGGGGCACGCCGGTGTCGGGCAGGTCGATCCCGGTCCGCGTGGCCAGCAGCACCGGCCGGGCGTCGGTGAGCATGAACGTGATCCGGTCCGCCGGGTAGTCCGGGTCGACCGGCAGCCAGGCGCCGCCGGCCTTGCTCACCGCGAGCGCGGCGGTGACCAGTTCCGGGCTGCGCGGCAGGGCGAGGGCGACCACCTGCTCCGGGCCGACGCCGCGGTCGACGAGCAGCCGGGCCAGCCGGTCGGCGGCGGCGTCCAGTTCGGCGTACGACATGGTGTCGTCGCCGATCAGGGCCGGCGCCTGCGGTTGGGCCGTGACCTGGGCGGCGAACAGTTCGGGGAAGGTGCGCGGCGGGACGGGCGGCGGTCCGGCGGCCCAGTCGCAGAGCACGGCGGCGCGCTCGGCGCCGTCGAGCACGTCGAGCGCGGCGACCGGGGTCTGCGGCGCGTCGACGACCTGGCTGAGCAGGCGGACCAGGCGGTCGGCGATGCGCCGGGCGGCCGCCGCGTCCAGCAGGTCCGGCCGGTGGTCCAGGCGCAGGGTGAGCTGTTCTCCGGGCAGCACGGCCAGGGTCAACGGGTAGTGCGTGGCGTCGTGCCCGGTGACCGCGGTGACCCGCAGCCGGGTGCCGGGCAGGTCCAGCGCGGCCGGATCGAGGGGGTAGTTCTCGAACACGGTCAGCGTGTCGAACAGGTCGCCGTCGCCGGTGCCGGCCAGCCGGCGGATGTCGGCGAGGCCGAGGTGCTGGTGCGCCATCAGCGCCGACTGCTCGTCCTGCACCCGGGCCAGCAGGCCGGCCAGCGACTCGGCCGGGTCGAGCCGGATCCGCACCGGCACCGTGTTGATGAACAGGCCGAGCATCGACTCGACACCGGGCAGCTCCGGCGGCCGGCCGGCGACGGTGGCGCCGAAGACCAGGTCGTCGTCGCCGGTGAGGATGCCGAGCACCAGCGCCCAGGTGCCCTGGACCACGGTGTTGAGGGTGACGCCGAGCTTGCGGGCCGCGGCGGTCAGCCCGGCGGTGAGTTCGGCGGGCAGGGCCACGGTGAGCTGTTCGGGGGCGGCCGCCGGGCGCGCCGGGTCGGCCGGCGCGAGCAGGGTCGGCCCGGTCAGCCCGCGCAGCGCGTCCCGCCAGGCCTGCACGGCGGCGGCCCGGTCCTGCCGGTCGAGCCAGCCGAGGTAGTCGCGGTAGGGGGTGACCGGTGGCAGGGTGCGGTCGTGCCCGCCGGCGACGTAGTGCGCGAACAACTCCCGGGCGAGCAGCGGCATCGACCAGCCGTCGAGCAGGACGTGGTGGTTGGTGAGCACCAGCTTCGACCGCTCCGGTCCGGTCCGGATCAGCGCGGCGCGCAGCAGCGGCGGGCGGGCCAGGTCGAACCCGGCGGCCCGGTCGGCGGCGAGCAGCCGGGCCACCTCGTCGTCCCGGTCCGCCGCGGCGTGGCCGGTCAGGTCGTGCTCCTGCCAGGCGGGGGCGATCTCGCGCGGCACCACGGCGACCGACTCCCCGGTCTTGCGCTGCCGGATGCCGACCCGCAGGTTGGCGTGCCGGGCCAGGATCGCGTCGAGCGCGCGGCGCATCCGGTCGCCGTCGACCGGACCGGTCAGGTCCAGGGCGAACTGGACGGTGTAGAGGTCCGACGCCGCTCCGTCGTACAGCGCGTGGAACAGCAGTCCCTGCTGCAACGGTGACAGCGGCAGGATGTCCTCGACGCGTGACTGCTTCACCACTAGTGCCCCCACTCCGCTTCCAGTTCGTCCTCGAACTCGTCGATCTCGTCCTGGGACAGCGAGGCCAGCGTCAGGTCGGACGGGGTGTGCCCACCGCTTCCGCCCGCCGCGGCGTACGCCACGATCCCGGCCAGGGCGGTCCGCCAGTCGTCGGCGAGCTGACGGACGTCGTTGTCATCCAGCAGCCCGCCCGGCCAGCGCCACACCGCGGTGAGTCGCGGCCCGTCGGCGCCGTCGACGGTCCAGCTCGTGACCTCGATCGGGTACGCCACGGGCTGCTCCGGGTCCGCGCCGCCGCCGATCCGCGCACCGCCGCCCTCGGCGCCGCCCAGCCGGCCCAGGTGGTTGAACATGATCTGCGGCTCGGCCAGGTCCGCCAGCACGCCCGCGGTCTCGCTGTTCAGGTGTCGAAGCAGGCCGTAGCCGAGGCCGTCGTCGGGTGCGGCCCGCAGCTGCTCCTTGACCCGCTTCAGTGCGGTTCCGACGGCCGCACCGCCGTTGCGCACCTGGTCCCAGTCCACCGTCCCGGGATCGAGCCGGACTGGAGCCAGGCTCGTGAACCAGCCGACGGTGCGGGACAGGTCGACACCCGGCACGTGGTCGGCCCGGCCGTGCCGCTCCAGGTCCACCAGCACCGCCGGGTCGTCGCCCAGGCCGCGCCGCTGCCGCCGGCGGGCCACCGCGAGGGCCAGCGCCGCCAGCAGCGCGTCGTCCACCCGGGCGTGGAACAGCGCCGGTACGGCGGTCAGCAGCGGCTCGGTCTGCGCGGCCGGGAGCTCCACGTGCAGGTCGGCCAGCGTGGCGACGGTGTCCCGGGCCGGGTCGAGCGGCCGCCCGGCCAGGGCCGGCTCCGGCTGGTCGAGCAGCTTGGTCCACAGTGGCAGCTCGGCCAGCCGGGCCGGGCTGTGCGCGTCCCGGACCAGGTGCTCCGCCCATTCCCGCAGCGAGGTGCCGACCGGGGTGAGGTGGGGCGACGTGCCGGGCGCGTGGCTGCCGGCGGCGGCCTCGCCGGCCGTCCCGTCGGGTGCGGTGGCGTCCAGCGCGGCGGTCAGGTCGGGCAGCAGGATCCGCCAGGAGACGCCGTCGACGGCCAGGTGATGCACCAGGATCAGCAGCTGGCCCGGCCGGCCGGGGCCGGCGTCGCACCAGACGACCCGCAGCATCCGGCCGGCGACCGGGTCCAGCTCGGCCCGGGCCGCCTCGGCCAGCGCGCCAAGGCCGGGTCCATCGGCGTCGGTCCCGCCGACATCGAACCCGTTGTCCGCACTGGCTGGGCCGGTGTCCGCGGCGGGCCCGGGCGTGATCAGGTCCGCTGCGGCCATGCTGCCACGCGGACCGATCACCAGCCGCCGCTGCCCGGCCGGGCCAGCCAGCCGCATCCGCAGCGCGTCGTGGTGATCGAGCAGCGCCTGCACCGCGCCGCGCAGCCGGTCGGCGGTCAGTCCGGCCGGCGCGGGCACCACCACCGACTGGTGGAAGCCGGTCAGCGGACCGGCCCGGTCCAGCCACCAGCGCACGATCGGGGTCAGCGGCAGCTCGCCGATGCCGGCGTCGGGGTCCGTCGCGGCGCTGCCGGCCGCCTCCCGGGCCACCGTCGCCAGCGCCGCCACGGTCTTGTGGGTGAACACCTCGCGCGGGGTCAGCTCCAACCCGGCCTGCCGGGCCCGGCTGATCAGCTGGATGGAGACGATGCTGTCGCCGCCGAGGTCGAAGAAGCTGTCATCGACGCTGACCCGGGGCAGCCCGAGCACCTCGGCGACGAGCCCGGCGAGCAGTTCCTCGCGCGGCGTCGACGGCGCCCGTCCGGCCGCGCTGACCCCGGCGAAGTCGGGGGCCGGCAGGGCCGCCCGGTCGAGCTTGCCGTTGGCGGTCACCGGCAGGCCGGCCAGGGCCACCACCGCCGCCGGCACCATGTACTCGGGCAGCCGCCCGGCGACGTGCTCGCGCAGGACGGTCGCGTCGACCCGTTGCCCGGCGGCCGCTACGACGTACGCGACGAGGCGTTTCACCCCCGGCTGGTCCTCCCGGGCGAGGACCACGCACTGCCCCACCGACGGATGCTCGGCGAGGGTCGCCTCGATCTCGCCCAGTTCGATCCGGAAGCCGCGGATCTTGACCTGGTGGTCGGTCCGGCCCACGTACTCCAGCACCCCGTCGGCCCGCCAGCGCACCACGTCCCCGGTCCGGTACATCCGCTCCCCGGGCGTGACGGACGGGTCGGCGGCGGCCAGCGCGGCGGCGAACGGGTCGGCGACGAACCGCTGCGCGGTGAGCCCGGCCCGGCCCTGGTAGCCGCGGGCCAGCTGCACGCCGGCCAGGTAGAGCTCGCCGGCCACGCCCGGGGGCACCGGACGGAGGAACGCGTCCAGCACGTACAGCCGGGTGTTCCAGACCGGCACCCCGATCGGCACGGTCCGCTCCCCCGGCCGGCAGGCCCAGTACGTCACGTCGACCGACGCCTCGGTGGGCCCGTACAGGTTGTGCAGCTCGATGCCGTGCGCGCCGCCCGGGTCGAGGGTGGTGAAGAACCGCTCGGCCAGGTCGGCGGGGAGCGCCTCGCCGCTGCAGATCACCCGGCGCAGCCCGGTGCAGCCGGCGGCGGCCGGTTCGGCCAGGAACGCCTGCAACATCGACGGAACGAAGTGGAGGGTGGTGACCCGCTCGGCGCGGATCAGTCCGGCCAGGTACGCGGGGTCCTTGTGCCCCTCGGGCCGGGCCACCACCAGGGTGGCGCCGACGATGGTGGCCCAGAAGAACTCCCACACCGAGACGTCGAAGCCGGACGGGGTCTTCTGCAGCACCCGGTCCTGCGGCGTGAGCCGGTACTCGTGCTGCATCCAGCTCAGCCGGTTGACGATGCCCTGGTGCGGCACCAGCACGCCCTTGGGCCGGCCGGTCGAGCCGGACGTGTAGATCAGGTACGCCGGGTTGGCCGGGCGCAGCGGCCCGGCCCGGTCGGCGTCGGTCAGCGCGGTCGCGGCGTGTTCCGTCACGGCCTGGCGTACCTCGTCGCTGTCGAGGACCAGGGCGGTGGCGGTGCCGGTGGCCAGCGCGGCGGTGGCCCGGGTGGTGAGCAGCAGGGCGGGCCGGGCGTCGTCGAGCAGGTACGCGATCCGGTCGGCCGGGTAGTCCGGGTCGACCGGCAGGTACGCCGCGCCGGCCTTCAGCACTGCCCAGAGCGCCAGCACCAGCTCCAGTGAGCGGGGCACCGCCACGGCGACGAACCGCTCCGGCCCGGCGCCGTACCCGACCAGCAGCCGAGCCAGCCGGTTGCTCGTCTCGTCCAGCTCGCGGAAGGTCAGGCTGCTCCCCTCGAAGACCACCGCGGTGGCGTCCGGGGTGGCGGCCGCCTGCCGGGCCAGCAGCTGCGGCAGGGTGGCCGGGTCGACCGGCTGCCGGGTGCGGTTCCACTGGACGAGGACCTGCCGGCGTTCCGCCGGGGTGACCGGGTCGAGCCGGCCCACCGGGACGGACGGGTCGGCGGCGATGCCGCTGAGCAGCCGGCACATCCGCTCCAGCAGCGCCCCGGCGGTGTCCGCGTCGATCAGGTCGGGCCGGTACTCCAACCGCAGCCCCAGCCGGTCACCGGGGACCAGCACCAGGGTGAGCGGGTAGTGCGTGGCGTCGTGCCCGTGCACCCCGCGCACCGCCAGGCCGGTGCCGGCGAGGTCGAGCACGGCCGGGTCGACCGGGTAGTTCTCGAAGACCACCAGGGTGTCGAAGAGTTCGCCGTGCCCGGCCAGCCGCTGGATGTCGGGCAGGCCGAGGTGCTGGTGCGGGTGCAGGGCGGCCTGCCGTTCCTGCAACCCGGCGAGCGCGGTGGCCACCGGTTCGGCCGGGTCGAGGCGTACCCGCACCGGCACGGTGTTGATGTAGAGGCCAACCATCGTCTCCACGCCGGGCAGGTCCGCCGGCCGGCCGGCGACGGTGGCGCCGAAGACCACGTCGTCGCGGCCGGTGAGGCTGCCCACGAGCACCGCCCAGGCGCCCTGCACGACGGTGTTCAGGGTGACGCCCGCCGTCCGGGCCGTGGCGGTGAGCGCCGCGGTGAGCGCGGCCGGCACCTCACGCAGCAGCTTGGCCGGCGGCACCGGACCCCGCTCGGCGGCCGGCGCCACCAGGGTCGGCTCGATCAGCCCGGCGAGGCTCGCCCGCCACGCCGCCTCGGCGGCAGGCCGGTCCTGCCGGGCCCGCCAGGCCGGGTACGCCCGCGCGTCGGTGACCGGCGGCAGCCCGTCGGTACGGCCACCCGCGGGGTACAGCGCGAAGAGCTCCCCGGCGAGCACCGGCATCGACCAGCCGTCGAGCAGGATGTGGTGGTTGGTCAGCACCAGCCGGTGCCGCCCGCCGGGCAGCCGGGCCAGGGTGAAGCGCAGCAGCGGCGGCCGGGTCAGGTCGAAGCGTTCGGCTCGGTCGGCGGCGAGCAGCTCGGCGAGCCGGCGGTCCACGTCGGCCGGTGCGAGCCCGGTCAGGTCCGGCTCGCGCCAGTCCACCTCGACGCCGTCCAGCACCACCTGCACCGGCCGGCGCAGGTCCCGGTGGGTGAAGCCGGCGCGTAGCCCGGGGTGCCGGTCGAGCAGCGCCTGGGCCGCGGTGCGCAGCCGCGCCGGGTCCAGCTCGCCGTCGAGGTCGAAGACGAACTGCACGGTGTAGATGTCCGGGGCCTGCTCGTCGTACGCGGACAGGAACAGCAGCCCCTCCTGCAGTGGGGCGAGCGGCAGCACGTCGGCCAGCGCCGGGTAGCTCCGCTCCAGCCGTTCCACCTCGGCCTGGTCCAGCTCGACCAGGGGCAGGTCCGACGGGGTACGCCCACCGGTACCCGGGCGGGCGGCGTGTTCGGTGATCGCCTCGAGCGCGGCCAGCCAGCCGTCGGCGAGTTCGCGGACGTCGCCGTCGGTGAGCACCCCGTCCGGCCAGCTCCACTCGGCGGTGAGCCGAGGCCCGTCCGGTCCGTCGACCACCACCGCGTTGATCTCCAGCGGGTGGGCCATCGGCAGCGCGCTCGCCCCACCGGCGGCGACCTCGCCGTCGACCGTCAGCGGCGACCAGTCGGCGCCGTCGTCGGCGGTCAGCCGGCCCAGGTAGTTGAACCCGATCTGCGGCTCGCCGCCCCGTCGGCCGGGCGCCCTCAGCTGTTCCTTCAGGCGCTTCACCGCTCGGCCGGCGGCCGGACCGCCGGCCAGCGCCTCGGCCGGGTCGAGGTCGCCGAGGTCGAGCCGGGCCGGGGCCAGCCGGGTGAACCAGCCGACGGTGCGGGACAGGTCCGGCCCGTCGACGCCGTCCCGGCCGTGCCCCTCGACGTCCACCAGCAGTCCGGCTCCGGTGCCGGGCCGGTGCCGGCGCCGCCAGTCGGCCACGCTGACCGCCAGGGCGGCCAGCAGCAGGTCGTCGACGCCCGCGTACCACCGGGGGGCGGCGGTGCGCAGCAACGCCTCGGTGCGGGCCACGGGCAGCCCGACGGTCCGGCGGCGGGCCGCCACCTCGGTGTCGTCCGGGCCGACCGGTCGGCGCCCGAGCGGCGGGTCCACGATGGACCCGGCCGGCTCGACCGCCTGCCCGGCGCCCGTCGCGGTCCCAGTCGGCGTTGCGGCCGTCACCCGCCGCGCCCAGGTGCGGTACGAGGTCGGGACCGGCGCCAACCGGGCTGGTTCACCCGCGGCGCTCGCCGCGACGGCGGTGGCCAGGTCGTCGAGGAGGATCCGCCAGGACACGCCGTCCACGGCGAGGTGGTGGACGGCGAGCACCAGCCAGCCCGGGCGGTCCGCCCCGGCGTCGCCCCACACCGCCCGCAGCAGCTGCCCGTCGCCGGGGCGCAGCCCGGCCAGGGCGTCGGCGCGGGCGGCGCCGACCGCGGCGTCGGCGGCCACCCGGCGCAGGCAGTCGGCGGCGGACACCGCGCCCCGGGGCGGCACCGCCAGCCGCCACGCCGCGCCGTCGCGGTGGAGGATCATCCGCAGGGCGTCGTGGTGGTCCAGCAGCGCCTGCAACCCGGCCGCCAGGTCCGCCCCGCGCAGCCCGGCGGGGGTACGCACGACGATGCTCTGCGCCACCTGGTCGACGGGGTGGGCCTCGGCCGCCCGGCCGCGCAGCCAGTCGACGATGGGCGGCAGCGGCACCTCCCCGAGCGCGGCGTCCGGGTCCTCGGTCTCGGCCGAGCCGAGCTCGTCGGCCACCCGGGCCAGGGCGGCCACCGTCCGGTGGGTGAACACCTCGCGCGGGGTGAGCCGCAGCCCGGCCTGCCGGGCCCGGCTGACCAGCTGGATGGAGACGATGCTGTCCCCGCCGAGGTCGAAGAAGCTGTCCTCCGCGCCGACCCCGGGCAGCCCCAGCACCTCGGCGAAGAGCCGGGCGAGCAGCTCCTCGCGCGGGCCGGCCGCGGCCCGGCCGGCGCCGGCCGCCGCGGCGAAGTCCGGGGCGGGCAGGGCGCCGCGGTCCAGCTTGCCGGTGGGGTTCAGCGGCAGCGCGTCCAGCAGCACGAAGGCCGCCGGCACCATGTACTCCGGCAGCGCCGCGGCAATGTGGTCGCGCAGCTGGGCGGGGGTCGGCGGGGTGGCCGGGTCGGCCGGCACCAGGTACCCGACGAGCTGGGCGGTGACCCCGGTGTCGGCGCGGGCGACCACCGCGGCCTGGGCCACGGCCGGGTGGGCCGACAGCACCGACTCGATCTCGCCCAGCTCGATCCGGTAGCCGCGCACCTTGACCTGGTGGTCGATCCGGCCGAGGTAGTCGAGGTGACCGTCCGCCCGCCAGCGCACCAGGTCGCCGGTGCGGTACATGCGGGCGCCGGGCGGACCGAACGGGTCGGCGACGAACCGCTCGGCGGACAGCCGGGGCCGGTCGAGGTAGCCGCGGGCCAGCCCGGCGCCGGCCAGGTACAGCTCGCCGACGGTGCCGGGCGGCACCGGACGCAGCGCGCTGTCGAGCACGTACACCCGGGTGTTGGTGGTGGGCCGGCCGATCGGCGGGGTGCCGCCGTCGGCGAGGTCCCCGCCGTACCAGGCGGTGGAGTAGACGGTGGCCTCGGTCGGGCCGTAGATGTTCGCCACCCGGGCGCCGGGCAGCGCGGCGCCGATGTCCCGCACCGCCTGGGCCGACAGCGCCTCACCGGCGAGCACCACCAGGTCGGCGTGCGCGTCGACCGCCCCGCCGGCCAGCAGCTGCGCGAAGGCCGACGGGACGGCGCTGATCAGGCTGCCGGACCAGCCGCCGGCCCGCTCGGCGAGGGCGAGCAGGTCGTCGACCACCTCGATCTCGCCGCCGCAGGCGAGCGGGCCGAACATCTCGAAGACCGAGACGTCGAAGTTGAGCGAGGTGCTGGCCAGCACCCGGGACAGCGCGGCCGGGCCGATCTCGGCGACCGCCCAGCAGGCCAGGTCGACCGCGTTGTCGTGGCTGACCACCACGCCCTTGGGCCGGCCGGTGGAGCCGGAGGTGTAGATGACGTAGGCCGGGTGGGCGCCGCGCAGCGGTCGCAGCCGGTCGGCGTCGGTCAGGTCGCCGTCGTCCTGCGCGGCGAGCAGGGCGCGGACGGCGGGCTCGTCGAGGCGCAGCAGCCGGTCACCGACCGGCAGCCCGTCGCCGGCGCCGTCGACGGTGAGCACCAGCCGGGGGTCCGCGTCGGCCAGCATGAACTCGACCCGGTCCGGCGGGTACCGCAGGTCGACCGGCAGGTACCCGGCGCCGGCCTTGAGGACGGCGAGCAGGGCGACCATCATCTCCGCCGACCGGGGCAGCGCCAGCGCGACCAATTGCTCCGGGCCGGCGCCGCGGGCGACCAGCAGCCGCGCCAGCCGGTTGGCGGCGGCGTTGAGCTGGGCGTACGTCAGGGTGGTCGGCCCGCAGGTGACCGCCGGGGCGTCGGGGGTACGCGCCACCTGCTGCTCGATCAGCGCGGGCAGCCGCACGTCCGGCACCGGCCGGATGGTGTCGTTCCACTCGTGCAGCACCAGCCGCCGTTCGGCGGGGCCGGCCAGGTCGAGCCGGCCGACCGGGGTGTCCGGGTCTTCCGCCGCGGCCCGGGCGAAGGTGTCGAGGAAGGCGGCGAGGCGCTGGGCGTGCCCGCTGACCTGCTCGTCGGGGTAGAGGTCGGGGTTGGCGTCCAGGTCCAGCCGGGCGTCGGCGTCGCCGCGCCGGGCGTCGAGCACGAAGGCCAGGTCGTCGACAGGGCCGCCGGCGAGGTTGTGGTCGGTGCCGGTGGCGGCGCCGAACCGGGTCCCGGCTCCGCCGCCGGCGTCGAGCAGGATGTTCACGTGCGGGCCGAGCACCGACGCCCCGGCGGTCAGGCCCAGGTCGCGGTGCAGGTCCTCGAAGCGGTAGCGCTGGTGGCGCAGCGCGTCGTGCAGTTCCCGTGAGGCGCCGGCGACGAGCGCGCCGAGGGTGGCGTCGGCGCGTACCGCCACGCGCAGGGGCGCGATCGCGGAGACCATGCCGGGGGTGGCCCGCGCGGCGGCGTTGTGCCGGGCGGTCAGCGGCAGGGCGAGCACCACGTCCTCGTTGCCGGTTAGCCCGTGCAGGTAGGCGGTGATCGCGGCCACCACGACCGCCGGCACGGCGACGCCGCGCTCCCGGGCCGCCGCCCGCAGCCGGTCCATGGTGGCGGGTGCCACCGGGGCGGTACGCCGGGTGAGCCGGCGCGGGGTGGCCGGCCGCCGGTCGGCGAGGCTGGCCGGGGTGGGCCGGTCGGCGTACCGCCCGGTCCAGTACCCGCGATCGCGGTCGAACCGCTCGCTGGTCCGGTAGGCGGCCTCCGCGTCGGCCAGCGCCCGCAGCGGCCCGAACGACGCCGGCTCCGGCTCGTCGCCGCCGCTGAGTGCGGTGTAGACCGCGGCGACCCGCCGGGCCACCAGGAGCATGCCGTACCCGTCCAGGGCCAGGTGGTGGTAGCACTGGTACCACAGGGTCCGGTCGTCGGCCAGGCGTAGCAGCGCGTACCGGAACGGCGGCGCCTGTCCCGGGTCGAGCGGCCGGGTGGCGTCGGCGTGCATCCAGTCCAGGGCGGCGCCGAACGGGTCGGCCTCCCCGCGCAGGTCGAGCACCGGCAGCGGCCAGTTGACCGCCGGCGACACCGCCAGCACGGGTCGGCCATCGGCCGGCTCCTCGACCCGGATGCGCAGGGCCTCGGTGTCGGCGACGGTCCGGCGCAGCGCCGCCTCGAACACCGCGTGGTCGAGCGGGCCGGTCAGGTCGGCGTACTCGGCGAGGAGGTAGATCGGGTTGTCCGGGTCGAGCCGCTGGGCCAGCCAGACCCCGAACTGCGCGGTGGTCAGCGGGCAGTGAACATCCTCGTGGTCGGGCACAGCAGTCCTCCGGAGCTACGGACGTGGTGTGTTCGCGGGGTGGCTGGCTGCTCGGTGGGGTGGCGAGCGGGTGGCCGCCCGGCCGGTCGGCGTACGCGCGGACCGGCCGGGCGGCGGCGGGGTCAGCGGCCCCGGGCGGCGGCCCGGTAGGCGTGGGTGGCCAGGGACGCGCTGACCACCAGCAGCGCGGTGATCAGCAGCAGGGAGGCGGCGACCGGGTGCCGCATCGGCAGGGCGTCGCCGGCCGAGCCCGGGTTGCCGAACAGGTCCCGGCAGGCGGCGACCACGGCGGACAGCGGGTTCCACTCGCACACCGCGCGCAGCCAGCCAGGCAGCCCGTGCAGCGGGATGAACGCGTTGGACAGGAACGTCATCGGCATCACGACGAGGAAGGCCACGGCGCTGACCGCCTCGGCCGAGCGCAGCCGCAGCCCGAGCAGGACCCCAAGCCAGGAGGCGGCGAAGCCGAGCAGCAGCAGCAGCCCGAAGCCGGCGAGCACCTGCACCGGGCCGGCGTGCGTGCGCCAGCCCATCGCGAAGCCCACCACGGCCATGGCGACGCAGGCGACCACCACCCGGGTGAGGTCGGCCATGGTCCGGGCCAGCGGTACGGCCAGCCCGGCGATCGGCAGCGACCGGAACCGGTCGTCGATGCCGTTGCCCAGGTCGTCGACCACGCCGAGCGCGGTGTGCTGCAGGTTGGTGAGCATCATCTGGGCGAAGATGCCGGCCATCAGGAACTCCCGGTAGCCGCCGCCCCGCACCTCGATGACGCTGCCGAACAGGTACCCGAAGATCACCACGTACGCGACCGGCATCACGGTCACGCCGAGCAACCGCATCGGCACCCGGGCCAGGTGCCGCAGGTGGCGGCCCACCAGGGCCGAGGTCTCGACGGCGAGGGTGGTCATGCCGCTGCCTCCGGCTTCTCGGCGGTGCTCCGCCCGGTCAGGGACAGGAAGACGTCGTCCAGGGTCGGCGTGCAGCTGGCGAACGACTCGACGTCGATCCTGGCGGCGTCCAGCGCCGCCGCCACGGCCGCGATGCCGGCCAGCCCGTCGGTCAACGGCAGCCTCAGGCTCGCCTCGTCGTCGTCGGGCACCGGTTGGTGCGCCGTGACGGCGGCGAGGGCGGCGACGGCGGCGGAGCGCTGCCCGCCGTCCCGCAGCCGGATCTGCAGCTGCTCGTCGCCGACCTTGCGCTTCAGCTCGTCGGGGGTGCCCTCGGCGATCACCTTCCCGCCGTCGAGGACCAGGATCCGGTCGGCGAGCTGGTCGGCCTCCTCCAGGTACTGCGTGGTGAGCAGCACCGTGGTGCCGCGGGCGACCTGCTCCCGGACCATCGTCCACAGGGTGCGGCGGTTGGTGAGGTCCAGCCCGGTGGTGGGCTCGTCGAGCACCAGCACCGGCGGGTCGGCGACCAGGCTCGCGGCCAGGTCGAGCCGGCGTCGCATGCCGCCGGAGTAGGTCCGGGCGGCCCGGCCGGCGGCGTCGGTGAGCTGGAACCTTTCGAGCAGTTCGTCGGCCCGGGCGCGGGCCGCCCGCCGGCCGAGGTGGTGCAGCACGCCGATCAGGACCAGGTTCTCCCGGCCGGTCAGCAGCTCGTCCACGGCCGCGTACTGGCCGGTGAGGCCGACCCGCCGGCGTACCTCACGCGGCTGCCGGACCACGTCGTGCCCGCAGATCCGGGCGGTGCCCCCGTCCGGCATCAGCAGCGTCGACAGGATCCGCACCATGGTGGTCTTGCCGGCGCCGTTCGGGCCGAGCAGGCCGAGCACGGTGCCCGCCGGCACGGCGAGGTCCACCCCGGCCAGCGCGGTGTGCGTGCCGTAGGTCTTGCGTAGCCCTTCGGCCTCGATCGTCAGGTCCACGTGCCCACCCCTCAGTTCGCCAGCGGGAAGAAGTCGGCGATCTCCCGGCCGCCGCCGGCGGCGCGTACCCGGTCGAAGGCCCATGCCCCGACGGCCAGGTCGAGCACGCCGAGGCCGAACGGCGCGAAGATCGCGGCCCGGTCGGGGTCCCGGCGGATCCGGCCGCGCAGCACGTCGGCGAGGGGGCCGGCGACGAAGTCGCGGTGCCCGACCCGCTGCTCGGCAAGGTGCAGCGAGGTCCGTTCACGGACCGCGTGGTCGACGTCGTCGGTGACGTTCTGCGCGGCGAGCACGATCTCCGGCGACAGGTCGCGCAGGGACAGGTGCAGCACCACCGGGTGGTGGGCGAGCAGCGCCGGGTCGTGCAGGTGCGGCTCGCCGGCCACGGTGGCGAGCACCACGAGGTCGGCGGCGAAGGCGTCGGCGGCCTCGGGGACCACCTTGGCCGCGGCCACCCCGTCGGCCTGCACGGTGGCGGCGAACCGCTCGGCCGCCGCCGGGTCGAGGTCGAACAGCCGGTACTCGCCGATCTCCCAATCGAGGTCGCGCAGGAACCGGCGGACGTGCTCGGCGATCAGGCCGGTACCGATGAAGCCGACGCTGCCGACCCGCCGGCAACCGACCAGTTCCTCCGCCCCGAGCACCGCCGACGCCGCGGTCCGGGTCGACGAGATCAGCGAGGACTCCAGGCAGGCATACGGGTAGCCGGTGGCCAGGTCGTTGAGCAGCAGCACCGCCGACGCCCGGGGGATGCCGTGCGCGGTGTTCCCGGGGAAGCTGGCGATCCACTTGATGCCGGCCACCTCGAACTCGCCGCCGAGGTAGGCGGGCAGCGCGATGATCCGATCCCGGGGCAGCTGCGGGAAGCGCAGGAAGCTGCTGTGCGGCAGCGCGCTGGTCGCCTCGTCGTGGGCGAGGTAGCAGCGGCGTACCGCGTCCAGGCAGGCCGCCCGGTCCGCCTCGATGGCCGCGGCCACCTCGGCCGCGGTCACCACCGTGAACGGCCGGACGGTCGGTCGGTGCGTCTCGGTCATGCTGTTCCTCTCACACCAGGGCCACGGACTGGCCGCGGTCGCGTTGGGCGACGAACCGGTCGACCCAGTCCGGGTCGTACACGGTGTCGGCGTAACCGGTGCCGCGGTCGGCACACAGGAAGGCGACGGTCGGGCGCGGTCCCCGGTGGTCGGCGAAGTACCGCTCGATCGCGCTGTAGACGCTGCCGGTCGATCCGCCGGTGTACAGCCCGTGCCGCTCGAACAGCTCGTGGCAGCCGCGTACCGCGTCCACCTCGGGCACGATCACCACGTCGTCGATGCTGGCCTTGCCCACCAGCGGCGGCACGATGCTGGAGCCGAGCCCGGGCAGGCGCCGCTTGGCCGGCGGGCCACCGAAGATGACGGACCCCTCGGCGTCGACGCCGACCACCCAGGCGTCCGGGTGCAGCCGCTTGAGCCGGGTGGACAGCCCACCGATGGTGCCGCCGGTGCTCACCCCGACGAACAGGTAGTCGATGTGGGGCAGGTCGGCGCAGAGTTCCGCGCCGGTGAGCCGGTCGTGCGCCTCGATCGCGTCCGGGTTGGCGTACTGGTTGGGCCAGTAGACCGAGGGCAGCTCCGCCCGCAGTTCCTCCACCCGCCGCAGCCGGGTGGACAGGTACCCGCCCGTCCCGTCCGGCTCGGTGACCTTCTCGACCCGGTCGCAGAGCCGGCGCAGGTACGCCTCGGTGCTGGCGTTGACGTTCGGATCGATCACCGGGACGAAGGCCAGCCCGATCCAGCGGCAGAACGAGGCGAGCGAGATGGCGAAGTTGCCCGACGAGGACTCCACGATGGTGGTCCGTTCGGTGACGTCGCCGCGCTCGACCGCCCGCTGCAGGATCCAGTACGCCGAGCGGTCCTTGGAGCTGCCGTTCGGGTTGACGTACTCCAGCTTGGCGAACAGGTCCAGCCGGTCGTGCCGCAGCTGCACCACCGGGGTGCGGGGCATCGCCCGCCCGACCATGGCCAGGCGCGCCAGCAGCGCCTCACGGCTCATGGCTATCACTTCCGCACTGGAACATCTCGGCTACTCCCGGTCCGGCTCGATGAAGGCCCGGCGGCTCAGGTCAGGCACCGGCGGGCGGATGGGAACGCCGCTCACGGTCGGCCACCCGGCTCGGGGTGGGCTCGGATCGAGGTCGGGGACGGCTAGCAGCCGGCTCGAGCCGCCGGTCAGGCCGCGGGCGGCCGGCCCGAAGAGGGCGGGCGGCCGGGCCGAGGTCCGCCGCCGGGCCGCCGCCGTCGAGCCACGGTCGATCCCGGTTCGAGGGTGGCCGGGCAGGTTGTTCCCGTGCGACACCGGCGGCCGCCACGAGAGGCCGCCCGGGCCGGAACCAACCGGAGTCCGGCCAGGGTCGCACCGCGGCAGGGCGTGGACGCGGACCAGGCGCCGACGATCTCGGTCCCGGCACTCGACAGCTCCCCGGACACACCCGCGGGGTTGACGCGGCCCGCCTTGCTGCCAGTCCGGGCCGGACCGCCCGTCCGGGGCTTTCCCCCTTCGGCCCCGGACGCGGCGTTAACCGGCGCCGCCCGGCACCCGACGCCCCGGAGGGCGGCGGACGCCGGGCGGCGCCGGGCGGTCGGCGGTGGCTCAGGGACAGCGGATCACCTGGCCGGCGTACGTCAGCCCGCCACCGAACCCGAGCAGCAGCACCGGCGCGCCACTGGGCACCTCCCGCCGCTCCACCAGCTTCGCCAGGGCGATCGGGGTGCTCGCCGACGAGGTGTTCCCGGACGACACGATGTCCCGGGCGATCACGGCCTGCTCGGCCCCGAGGTCCCGGGCGATCGCGTTGATGATGCGCAGGTTCGCCTGGTGCGGCACGAATCCTGCCAGCTCCGCCGGTTTGATGCCGGCCCGCAGGCAGGCCTCCTCCGCGATCGGCGCGAGGGCGGTGGTGGCCCAGTGGAACACGCTCGCGCCGTCCTGCTCGATCCGCGCCGACCGGCCCTCGATCCGGATCGCCGGCCCGCGCTGGGCGGACCCGCCCCACACCACCGGGCCGATGCCCGGGTCGTCGTCCCCGACCAGCACCGCCGCGCCGGCGCCGTCGCCGAACAGGATGCAGGTGCTGCGGTCCTGCCAGACGATCCAGTCGGTGAGCCGCTCCGCCCCGATCACCACGGCCGTGCCGGCGGCGCCGGCGCGGATGGCGTGGTCGGCGGTGGCCAGCGCGTACGAGAAGCCGGAGCAGGCGGTGTTGATGTCGTACGCCGCCTGCCCGGCCATCTCCAGGCTCGCCGCCACCCGGCTCGCCACGTTCGGCACCCGGTCGATGGACGTGCAGGTGGCGACGACCACCAGGTCCACCTCGGCGGGCATGATGCCGGCCGCGCCGAGCGCCTTGCCGGCGGCGGCGGCCGCCATGTCGGCCACCGACTGGTCCTCCGCGATGTGCCGCTGCTGGATGCCGACCCGGCTGCGGATCCACGCGTCGTCGGTGTCGACCAGTTGGGTGAGCTGCTCGTTGGTGAGTACCCGCGGCGGTTGGTAGTAGCCGAGCCCGGCGATGCGGGATCCCTGCCAGGTGCGCACTGTCATCTCCTCCCCTCGCCCGGTCAGCCGCAGCCGCCGGGCTCGTCGTGGTCGAACGAGCCGACCGTGGCGAGCGCCGCCACCGGGAGACTCGCCAGCAGGTCGGCCGACTCGACCGCCGGGCCGGCACCGCGCAGCGCCAGTACCGCCGCCTCGACGTCGGCGATCCGGTCCACGCCCCAGTAGCGCTGGCGGTCGACGACGAACAACGGGATGCCGAACACCTCGTCGTGGTGCGCGCTGACCAGCGCTGCCACGCCCTGTTCGCGGATCCGGTCGTCGTCGACGGCGGCCATCAGCTCGGCACCGGGCAGGCCCGCCGCGTCGCAGGCGGCCCGCAGCACCGCCGGGTCGCTGATGTTGTCGCCCCGGTCCCAGCGGGCCTCGGTGACGACCTGGTAGAACCGCCGTTCACAACCCAGTTCGCGGGCGCGTAGCCAGCCCAGCGCGGACGGCTCCCACCAGGGCGCGACGTCCACCGGCCAGACCAGGCGGTAGCCGAAGCCGGCGGCGAGCCGCTTGGTGTCGTGCAGGATGTACAGGTGTTTGGCCTTGCTCATCACGGTGTAGTGGAAGTCCGCACCGTGCGCGTCGAGGCCGGCCCGGGTCCGGGCGTCGGGGTCCCAGAACGGTACGTACTCGAACAGGTCCGCGAAGTCCGGTACGCGCTCTTCCAGCTGCCGCAACGCCATCCAGCTGAACGGGCTCTGGAACGAGAAGTACACCCTCGGCCGGCCGGTCACGGCGCGCTCCACAGCAGCGCGGCCTGCGTCTGCGGGTCCATGACGGCGACCTGTCCGGCGTCGGGGCCGCTGGCTACCCCGTACCCGTGGGTGATCGATCCGGTGGCGGTGTGCACGATCCGGCCGTCGCGAACCACGTAGCAGTCCATCCGGCCGCTGAACATGACGTCCTTGACGATGTCGTCGACGGTGAAGACCGTGTGCAGCTCCTCTTCGAGGTACGCGTCGGCGAGCAGCCGCACCTGGGAGCGCGTCACGGCGGGGATCCAGTTACGTTCGGTGAGCATCCGCCGGATCGAGATGCCCCGCTCGGCCAGGTACCGGTGCACCACCTCCTCCAGGTCGCGCACGTAACCGGAGTGCTGGATCCGGTCGGAGAACTGGCAGTGCGGGTACGGGATGGTCTCGCTCCACCGGAAGCCGGGCCGGAAAGCGGCGGGCGGCTCGGCCGGTGGGCGCAGCGCGGCGACGCCGGGCACCACCCGGCCGGCCAGCTCCGCGGGCAGCTTCCCGGTGACCCCGGTCGGCGCGACGAACGCGACCCGGACCTTGCCCTTGAGCACGGGCACCGGCTGCCCGTGCCGCTCGACGGTCAGCGTGACGGCGAACGTGTCCTCGACGTCGTTGCCGCCCGGCGCGGGCGTCGCCTCGGCGTGCACCTCGTCGTCGACGAAGACCGGGCCGGGCAGCCGCACCGAGTGCTCCACGATGGACAGCTGGACCCCGGCCCCGTGGAACAGCTGGCCGGGACCCGTCCCGCGGTCGCGGTAGTACTGCAACACCGCGTCCTCGGCCAGGTAGACGAACTGTTTGAAGCCGACCCAGGTGCCGATGTTGGCACCCTCGTACCGCGGCCGGCCGCGGTACGTCGTCGGCTGGGCGTCGAGCAGGACGGTCATGCGGAAACCTCCAGGGTCGGACCGGCCGGCGACAGTGCCGGCACGACGCGGTCGAGGAACTCGGCACACTCGGCGGCCACCTCGGTCGCCTGCGTGATGTGACAGAAGTGGCCGTAGTGCGGGCGGACGCGCACCTGCGCCGCCGGCAGCACGGCGAGCGAGTTGGCCCGCACCCCGGCCAGCCGCTGGTCGTCCCGCCCGGCCAGGACCAGGATCGGGGTGCGGACCTGCCCCAGCGCGGGCCGCGGCGTGGCGAGCAGCCGGTCCAGCACCAGGTCGGCGGCACCGTCGGGCACCCGCTGCAGGGCCTTGTCGACCATCGCGGCGAGCAGGTCGTCGGCGACGTGCGCGGCGCGGGGGCCGAGCCGGGCCCGCAGCCCGTCGGCCACCACCTGCCGGATCGCCGCCCGGGTGCGGGCGATCAGCACCGGGTGCGGGGCCCGGTCGGCGGGGCGGACCAGCGGCGCGAGCAGGACGGCGGCGGAGACCGCCGGCGGCGCTCCGGTGGCCAGGTGGTCCAGCACGGCGTTGGCGCCGAAGGAGTGGCCGACGAGCACGTCGACGGGTTCGGGCACGGCCGCCAGGGCCCGTCGCAGCCACTCGGCGGGACCGGCCGAGTCCACCAGGGACCGACCGGGGTCGCCGCTCCACGGGGCGTCGACGGCGTAGCAGCGGTAGCCGGGGCCGAGTCGTACGGCCAGGTCCTGCCAGGTGCTCCCGTGGTCGGCCAGGCCGTGCACGGCCGCCACCACCCGGGCCCGCCCGTGCTCGCCGGCGGCGCCGGGCGCGGCGAGCAGCCGCCAGGTCATGTCCGGTCCCCGTCGCGGCACAGCCGTGCGGTGGCGAATCCGTCGCCGGTCGAGCCGCAGGTCAGCACCGCCTCGACCGAGTCCTCGACACCATCCGGTCGGGTCGCCGGGTCGGTCAGCCACCGGCTGGCGAGCGCGGTCTGCAGCACCCCGGCCGCGCCGTAACCGCCGCCGAACAGGGCGGCCAGGTCCTGGTCCGGGCCGTCGCCGGTGCCGCAGGCGAGCCGGATGGTCCGCAGCCCGCCGGCCGGGACCGGCTCCGGGGCCCGGTGCCGGCGTACCGAGTGCAGCCGGACCGGGCCCGGCTGCTCGGCCGGGACGAGCACCACGCAGGCGGCCATCCCCTGCGGCGGCCCCGGCGGGATCCCGCCGGCGGCGCGCAGCCCGGCCGCGATCTCGTCGGCCGGTTCGGCGCCCACCACGATGGCACGGTGCGCCCGGCCGCTGCGCACCAGCAGTGCACCGAGCCGCACCGCGTCGAGCCCGCCGGTCGCGCCGGAGCAGACCATCAGGTTGGGGCCGGTGAAGCCGTACCGGATGGCGATGCTGCTGGCGATGATGTTGCTCGATGCGTTCGGCGCCTGCATCGGGCTCACCCCGCGCAGGCCGCCCGCGCGTACCTGGTCGACGATGTCGCAGACGGTGGCGACGTTGCCGAGGTTGGAGCTGACCACGACGGCGGTCCCGGCGGCGCCCGGCACCGGCCCGGTCGGCCGGCCGGGCGGCAGGCCCAGGGCCCGGTGTACGGCGCACATGGCGAGCCGCACCGCCGGCTCCTTGAACAGCAGACCCTTGCGGCCGAGCAGGGTGTGCGCCTCGTCGGGGCCGCAGTCGGGCTCGCTGGCCGAGGCGATCAGCCGCTCCGGCGCGATCCCGGGCACGTGTACCGCCGCGGCCCCGACCACCACACGATCACCGCCCATACCGCACCTCCACCAGGCAGACGGCGTTCACGCCGCCGAATCCGAACGCGTTGACCTGGGCCACCCGGGCGTCGGTGCCGGCCGGCCCGCCGACCACCAGGGGCAGCGGGGCCGCCTCGGGGATCGGGGTCCGCAGTCCGACCACCGGCGGCACCTGGCCGTGCCGCAGCGCCTCGACGGCGACCAGCAGGCTCATCAGCCCGGCGCTGCCGGAGGTGTGCCCGATCGCGCCCTTGATCCCGGTGACCAGCGGCCCGGGGCGGGCGTCGGCGAACAGCCCGGCCAGCACGCCGGCCTCGGTCGGATCGTTCAGCGCGGTGCCGGTGCCGTGCGCCAGCACCAGCCCGACGTCGGCCGGGCTCAGCCCGGCCCGCCGGTACGCGTCGTCCATCGCGGCGCGCAGACCGGCCGGGTCGGGTGCCGTCTCGTGGTACGCGTCGCACGACATGCCCACTCCGCGCAGCAGCACCGTGGCGTCGTCGGGGGCCCGCTGCAGCACGACGGCCACCGCGCCGTCGCCGAGCAGCACCCCCTTGCGGTCGGCGTCGAACGGCCGTACCGCGTCGCTGGACTCGTCCCCGACCCGCCCGATCATGGCGAGCATGCTCTCGGTCATCGCGTCGGCGCCGCAGGCCAGCACCGCGTCCGCCTCGTCGAGCTGGAGCAGGTCGGCGGCGAGCGCGAGCGCGTGCGAGGAGGCCGAGCAGGCGTTGGAGACCGTGACGACGTCCTCGACGCCGGGCAACGCGGCGCGCACGGCGGCGCCGAAGTGCAGCGCGTCCAGGTCCGCCGGCTGCCCGTCGGCCCGCCACCGTTCCACCGCCCGCAGCTCGCGCAGCCCGGTGCCGACCAGCACGACGACGCGCTGCCGGGCGCAGTCGAGGCCGGCCTCCCGGGCCGCCGCCGCCACGCACTCGGCCAGCCAGGCGCTGGCCCGGTACGGGCGTTCCGGGCCGGCCGCGTCGACGTGGTAGCCGTGGCGGACGTTGACGCCGTCCGGGGCGACGTACCGCAGCGGTTGCCGGCCGGATTCCCCGGCCAGCAACGCCTGGTACGTCTCGGCGGTGTCGCCGAGGCTGGTGCGCATCGCGCTACCGGTGATCGCGAGCCGCACGCCCGGTTCCCTTCAGGACGGCAACGCCGACGGAGCCGTCGGCGGTGCTGGCGACGATCAGCGAGAGGCACCCGTCGTGCTCCGGCGCGCCCCGCCGGTGGGCCAGCACCGCGGCGACCTGGAGCGCGCCGGCGGCGGTCGGGCAGTTGCCGGCGAGGTCGGTGATGGCCACCCGGTCGGCGTCCGGGCCGACCACCTCGTCGAGCGCCTGCTCCTCGGCGGCGGCGCCGGAGGTGACCACGGTGGCGAGGTCCTGGGGGTGGACGCCGGCCTGGTCCAGCACCCGGCGTACCCGGTCGGCGAGCGCCGCGGCGAGGTCCGTCCGCCCTCCGGTGTGGCCGAGGCCGACCGCGAGGATCTCGGCGACCGGCTCACGGCCGGCAGCGCGCATGGCGGCCGCGTCCTCGACCAGGAAGACCGCGCCGCCCTCGCCGCCGACCGCGGTCGGCGACGCGGCGGTGGCATGCTCGGCCCACGCCAGCTGCGGGGTGTACTCGTCCACCGCGCCGACCAGCAGCGCCTCCGCGCGGCCGCGCCGCAGCACCGTCGTGGCGTAGCGGAGCGCGGCCAGGGTCGCCATCCCGCCGCCGGCGAGGGTGGTGTTGACCCCGCGCAGCTGGTGCCAGATGGCCGCCTGGCCGGCCGCGCAGTTGAGCACGGTGTTGGGGAACAGGATCGGGTTGACCAGGTAGGGCTTCTCCTGCACCAGGGTGTCCCGGCTGTAGTCGCTGGTCGACTGGAGGCTGCCGACGCTGGTGCCGAGCACGACGCCGACCCGGTCCCGGTTGTCGTCGCCGACCACGAGGTCGCTGTCGGCCAGCGCCTGGCCGCAGGCCAGCACCGCGAACGCGGTCCGCCGGTCGAGGAAGCTGGTGCCCTTGCGGCCCAGGTGGTCCCGGGCGCGGAACCCGACCAGGCCGTACGCCCGCGGGTCCGGCACCGGCTCCTCGGTCAGCGCGGCCGCGTCGACCGTGCCGGCCTGACCGGTACGCAGCCCGGCGGTGAACTCGTCGGCGCCCAACCCGAACGGGGAGAGCACGCCCCACCCGGAGACGCCGAGCACGAAGGCGTCGGTACGCGAATCGGTGGTCACGGTCATGCGAGCCGTCCAAGGATCGTGATGGCGTTGTTGCCGCCGAAGGCAAAACCGTTGACCTGGACGATGCGCGGCTGCTCGGGACGCGACTCGTTGGGTACGACGTCCAGGCCGGTCATCGCCGGGTCGGTGGTCACGTGGTTGATGGTCGGCGCGAGGAAGCCGGACGAGATGGCCAGCGCCCCGGCCAGGGCGCTGAACCCGCTCGCCGCGCCCATCGTGTGGCCGAGCATCGACTTCACCGAGCTCATCGGCGGCAGCCGGTCGCCGAAGACGTCGCGGACCGCCTCGTACTCGGCGGCGTCGTTGGCCGGGGTGGCGGTGCCGTGGGCGCAGATGAAGTCGACCTCGTCGGGCTTGACGCCGGCGTCCTGGTGGGCCAGCCGCATGCAGCGGGCCACGCTCGTCGCGTCCGGCGCGGTCGGGTGCTTGGCGTCGCAGGTGAGCCCGTAGCCGAGCACCTCGCAGTAGATCCGGGCGCCGCGGGCCCGGGCCGAGTCCAGGCTCTCCAGGAACAGCGCCACGCCGCCCTCGGCGGTGATCACCCCGGCCCGGTCGCGGTCGAACGGCGCGCACCGCTCGGCGGCGAGCGCGCCCAACCGGTAGAAGCCGGCATGGGCCCACCGGCACACCGAGTCGGCCCCGCCGACCAGCATGTAGTCCTGTTCGCCGGTGGCGATGACGTCGAGGGCGTAGCCGAGGGCGTAGTTGCTCGCCGAGCAGGCGGTCGAGACGGTCAACGCCGCGCCGGTGAGGCCCAGTTCCCGGCTCACCGCCTCGGCGACGCGTCCCGCGGGCAGCTGGCGGGCCAGCCGCCGCGGCGTGTCCGGGTAGCCGTGAGCCAACCAGTGCTCGGTGAGCCGCTCCACCACCTGGGACTCGCCGCTGGTCGTACCCATGCAGACGCCGATCCGGTCGGACCGATCCGGGAGGTCGGTGGCCCCCGCGTCGGTGAGCGCGAGCCGGGCCGCGGCGGCGGCGAAGAGACTGCTGCGGCCCCAGTCCGCCGGGTCGAGCCGGGTCAGCATGGCCTCCGGCGCGAACTCGTGCACCTCGCCGGCCCGGTCGGTCAGGAAGCCGGTGGTGTCGAAGCTGGCGATCGGCGTGATGCCGCTGCGCCCGGCGCGCAGTGCCGTCGTGAAGGCGTCGACGCCGATGCCGATGCTCGACACCGGCCCGAGCCCGGTTACCACAACCCGTCCGTTCATCACCCAGGAGTCCTTCGTGAGTCCTTGGGCCGCGTCCGTCGGCGAGCGTCGCGCGCCGCCCCGTCATCCGCAGCGTGGTCGGGTTCTCACCGTCGAGCTGCCGCCTTGTGACGGCCTCGCGGCGGCCTCGACGGCGCCTCGAACCCCCGGCCGCGACGTCGAGCCAACGTAGAGGCCGCTTCGAGGACCGCGGAAAAGCCTTGCCACGGAAGGCGGACGCGGCCGCACCGACGTCCACCGATACGATGCCGATCGACGAACCCGACCACGGGAGGACCGGTGACCCGGAGCACCGCAGCGAGCACCGACGGCCAGCGCGGCGGCGGCTCCGCCGATCCGGCGCGGCGGGCCGGTGGGCGAGCTGGTCCCTGGGCCGCGTACGGCGCCTGCGTCTGGTCCGTGCTGTTCGCCGCGCTCAGCTTCTACTGGGCGGCCGGGGGTCGGGCCGGCACCGGCACCATCGGCCCGGCCGTCGAAGGCCCGGCACTGGCCCGGGAGCCCGGTTTCGTGGCCCTGCTGTGGGCCACCGCGGTGCTCAAGCTGGTCGCCGCGGCGCTCGCCCTGGCGCTCGTCGACGGGCGTCCCCGCTGGCTGCCGCGCTGGATGCGGCTGCTCGCCGGCTGGGGCGCCGCCGCCCTGCTGTCCCTGTATGGTGTGGCGAACCTGGCGCAACACCTGCTGATCGTGGCGGGGGTGGTCGAGGTCCCGGCCGGGCTCGGCCGGGCGGCACTGCCGTGGCACCTGCTGCTCTGGGATCCGGTGTGGCTCTCCGGTGGTCTGCTGTTCACCCTGGCGGCAATACGCTACTCGCGGCTTAGCATACGAACTCTACGGCACAAATAGGTAAACTAGTTCGATCATGTGTCACAAGACCTTGCCCATCCGGTGCGAAACAATGGAGACTTGCCGTTCGCGGGGACAGTTCGGCGAAAGGTAAGAGACCAATGGAGCCAAGCGCGCTCGCCACGGGATTCTTTATCGCGAGCGCGTTCCAGGCCCGCCACGACACGGTTCTGGACACTTTCCGTAAGCGTCTGATCGGGGCCTGCGGCCCGATTGGCATCGAGGAAACGCTTCTCAACCAGGCAATTATCCAGGCCCGGCAGGTGCTGGCCGACGTCACTGAGAGCATCCGAACTGGACAGATCCAGGTCGACGAGACGGCGATCGCCCTCGCCTGGCAGGCCGGCGCGGCCCGCGCCATGGGCAACCTGCACCCGGTCGAGTCGCTGCGGGCCGCGACCGAACTGTTCGATCCGGTGCTCGACGCGGTGATCGAGACCGCCGCCGGCCAGCCGGACGCCGCCTGCATCGTCCGGACCGCCACCCAGGCCCTGCAGCGCAGCGTCATGACCCGGGTCCGCTGGGCTTCCGAGGCGTACGTCGGATTCCTGCTCGACCGGGTCCAGCAGGCGCAGCTCGCCGAGCGGCGCCGGATAGCCCGCGAACTGCACGACCGCGTCGGCGGATCGGCCAGCGTCGTGACCCGCAACCTGGAACTGGCCAAGGCGTACGCGGACACCGACCAGGACCGGTCGCACGACAAGGTCGACGTCGCCTACCGGGCCAGCGTGCAGACCCTGGAGGCGGTCCGGGGGGTGGCCACCGACCTGCGGCTGGAGTCCAAGTTCGACAACCTGGAGCAGGCCCTGCGCGGCTTCCTCGACGTCATGGGCGAGGGCAACGCGGCGGTCGACCTCGCGGTCAGCGGGGACGAGGCCTGGATCCCCGCCGAGGTGCTGGCCGAGGTCTTCCTGGTGGTCCGCGAGGCGCTGCGCAACGCCTTCCGCCACTCGCAGGCGCAGACCATCCTGAGCCACGTGGACATCGCTCCGCACGAGATCCGGGTCTGGGTCAGCGACGACGGCGTGGGCTTCGACCCCGATTACGGCGGCTGCACCGGCGGCAGTGGGCTGGCCTCCATGGGCGAACGGGTCGAACTGCTCGGCGGCAAGCTCTTCCTGCACAGTTCGCCAGGTCGCGGCACCCGGGTCGAGGCCTTCATCCCACTCTCGGGGACCTCGCGATGACATCGTCCGGCCAGCCTCCCGTGCCCACCAGGATCCTCCTCGTCGACGACCACGCGCTGTTCCGGCACGGCCTGCGCGAGCTGCTGTCGATGGAGCCGGACCTGACCGTGGTCGGCGAGGCCAGCACCGGGGCCGAGGCGGTGGCCTTCGCCGCCGCGCACCGGCCCGACGTGATGCTGCTCGACGTCGGCATCCCCGGCGACCACGCCGCCACCACCATCGCCCGGACCCTGGCGGCTGCGCCGGCCACCCGCATCGTCATCCTGAGCATGTTCGACGAGCCCATCGTGGTGCGGGAACTGCTCGGCGCCGGAGCCCGCGCGTACCTGCTGAAGAGCGTGACCCGCGACGACCTGGTCGCCACGCTGCGCAGCGTGCGCACCGACGCCGGCCGGATCATGCTGTCGATCTCGCGGGAGAGCTTCGAGCAGGTCAGCGACGCCGGCGCGCGGATCCTGTCCGACCGCGAGGTGGAGATCGTCAGCCTGGTCGCGCAGGCCTACAGCAACTCGCAGATCGCCCGGCGGCTGGACATCACCGAGGGCACGGTCAAGCGGCACCTGCGCAACGTGTTCACCAAGCTGGGCGCGGTGTCCCGGATCGACGCGGTGAACAAGGCCATCGCCATGAACCTGGTCAGCCCGGAGAAGCCGGCCGTCCCGCGGCCACGTGGGTGACCGCGGGCGGCAGCTGGCACCGCCGGCGCCCTCGATCCGCACGCGGGACCGAGGGCGCCGACCCGGCGGTCAGCCGGCGGCGACGAGGAGCCGGGCGGGGCTGCCGTTCAGCACCTGCCGCTGGAGCTCCTGCAGCTCGGGCGTCGGTTCCAGGCCCAGTTCATCGGAGAGGGTCTGCCGCAGGCTCCGGTACGCGTGCAGCGCCTCGGCCCGCCGGCCGCACCGGTTCAGCGCGGTGATCAGCTGGGCGTGGAACCATTCGTTGAACGGGTGCGCCGCGACCAGGGCCCGCAGCTCGGTGATCAGTTCCCGGTAGCGACCCAGCCGGGCGTCCGCCTCGATGCGCAGCTCCAGCGCCCGCATCCGCAGCTCGGTGAGGTGCGCGAGGTCGGCGGCCATCCAGTCCTCGACGTTGACGTCGTCGAGCACCGGCCCCCGCCACAGGGACAGGGCGGTACGCAGGCGCTGGGCCGCCTCCGCCGCCTGCCCGGCATCCAGCAACTCGCCGCCCTCCTCGCACAGGCGGGCGAAGACGGTCGCGTCGAGCTGCTCCTCGCCGACTGACAGCAGATATCCCGTCGGCCGGGTGATCAGCAGCTGGTCGGCGGAGCCGGCCACGCCCACCCGCTCGAAGAGCGCCCGGAGCTGGTAGACGTACGTCTGGGTGGTGGTGGCGGCGCTCCGGGGTGGCCGGTTGCCCCACAGCCAGTCGAAGATGGCGTCCTGGCTCACCGTCTGATTGGCCCGGAGCAGCAGCAGCGCGAGGACCGCACGGACCTTCGGCGCGGTGGGGGTGCAATCCACGCCGTGGTGTCGGACTTCCAGGCTGCCGAGGATGTTGAAGCGGAGCATTTTGTACCCTCTTCTCTACGCATCTGACGTAGACGCTAACTGCCCGTGAGCCCGTCTCAAGCCCTTCTGCGTCCAAGGTGAACGTACGCGCTACTCATCGGACCTCATCGATACTACTTTGGTGGTACGCCACCACCCCCCTAAAGGCCTTGACTTTTCAGGCATCGAAGTTGCTGAGCGTGTAGGATAGTTTCACAAACAGTTCCCAAGCCGGCCGCCGGGTGCCGACAACCGACCACCCGCAGCCCGGGAATGCGATTGCGATTCGCGTTCACTCCCATTTCACCGACGCGCCCGCCGCCAACCGGCGCCGGCCCATCCACGGTTCACCCCGCCCGGGCAGACCGCTCGGCGAGAGCCTTGATGGTGAGCAACTGCTTGCGGCCCATGAGCGCGTCACCGACCGCCAGCGCCGCCCGCCGAGCCTGCTCGAAGACGGTGGTGGCACCGACGTCGAGCCGCCCGACCAGCCGGGTGCCACCCGCGGCCGGCGTCACCCGGTAGGTGACCGCCACCTCGCCGTAGCTGCGCCGGTGCCGCTGGGCGATCATCCCGGTGAGATGCCCGTCCGGAACGAACTCGACCACTTCGAAGATCAGGAACTTCTGACCGAGCGCCAACTCCTCGGCGCCCGGGGTGAGGGTCCGGGGACTGCGCCGGCCCAGGTTGTCGACCAGGTCGTAGCTGTACGGCGCGACCTTGAGTTGACACAGCCACCGGTACACCAGCGGGGCGGGCGCCGCCACGTCGACGGCCCGGACGAACGAGCGGAACGGCACCGTCATGTGGCGATCGCACGGATAGTCGGCCGCCACCTCCTCCGGAGTGGCGTTCCACACCCGGGGGTCCCACCGCCGCAGTCTCTCTCGCAGCACAGCTGATCGCCTCTATCCCACCGGCCTGGCCACACCATCGCCGGTCGTTGGTCGGATGATCCTGGAAGCATCGACCTGACCACGACCGGGTCGAGGCAGCATCGACGACCGGTCGCACGCCGGCGGCGACAACGGGCTGGTGAGCCGCACCAGGGAGCGCCGGGTGGCATCATCGGCAGATGCCTGTGGTCGAAGTTGTGCTCGGTGACATCACCAGCGAGGACGTCGACGCCATCGTCACCGCGGCGAACGAGTCGCTGCTGGGCGGCGGCGGGGTGGACGGGGCGATCCATCGGGCGGCCGGGCCGCGCCTGGCCCGAGCAGGTGCCGCGCTGGCACCCTGCGCCCCGGGCGAGGCGGTGGCCACGCCCGCGTTCGACCTGTACCCACCGGTACGCCACGTCATCCACACGGTCGGTCCGGTGTGGGAAGGTGGCGACCACGGCGAGGCCGGCATCCTGGCGTCGTGCTACCGGCGCAGCCTCCAGGTCGCCGATGAGATCGGCGCCCGCAGCGTGGCCTTCCCCGCCATCGCCACCGGCGTCTACGGATTCCCCGCCGACCAGGCGGCGACGATCGCGGTCTCGACCATCCGGGCAACCCCGACGACGGTCGAGCAGGTCCGCCTCGTCGCCTTCGACCAAGCCACGTACGACCTGCTGACCGCGGCGCTGCACGGCTGACGTCGGCGCGGTCGCCACGGGCAGCGCCGCCCGGAGGCACGTCTCGCGCCCCCGGGCGTCGCGGCTGGTTTCGGGTCAGTCCACGAGCGTGACGTGGCCGGTGTCGAGGTCGTACCGGCCGCCCACCACGCGCAGCACACCCTGGTGCACCCGCTCGGCGATGATCGGGCTGCGCTCGACCAACCCCCGCACCTGCGCCCGGACATTCGCCCGCACGGCGTTGTCGACCGGGTCCCCCGGCTGCTCGAGAACCGGCGCCACGATGGGACGCAGGGCCTCCACGATCGTGCCGATGTGGCCCGGCGCCGTGCCGCCGGAGCGGATGGCGTCGATGGTGGCCGTGATGGCCCCACAGCGCTCGTGCCCGAGGACGATGATCAGCGGGCTGTGGAACTCCTCGACCGCGAACTCCACGCTGCCCAGCAGCAGGTCGTCGACGATGTTCCCGGCCACCCGGTTGTCGAACAGGTCGCCCAGGCCCTGGTCGAACAGCACTTCCGGGGCCACCCGGGAGTCAGCGCAGCCGACGGTGACGGCGAACGGGTGCTGCCCCGCGGCCAGCCGGTGCAGGTCGTCGAGGCTCTGGTGAGGGTGCCGGCCGTGCCCGGTGACGAACCGGTGGTTGCCGCGCAGCAGGCGGCGCAGGGCCTCGTCCGGCGTGACGGCGGGCTCCTCAGCCGGCGCGGCGACGGCGGGTTGAGCGGCCGCCGCGGCGACGACGGCGGCACCGCCGGTCGCGAGCAGCGACCGGCGGGAGAGACGAGAGAGCTTCACGGTGATCTCCTGGAGGTAGGCGTCAGCTATTTCCTACCACCGTCGTCCACAGTGTCTAGTGTGTCGCGGAACACCTCAGACGAGATGGCCCGGTAGTTGGCATCGCCAGTCGAGCGACGCCGAGGATGAGGAGCACCAACACCATCTCTGCGGCCCAGCCATCTACGATCACACCATGGCTGAGGCCGCGGTTGGTTTTGGCTACAAGCTTCAGTGGCTCGCGGTGCGTGGCCGGGGCGTTGCTGATGTCGCCGCTGCGCTCCGCCTCAGCCGTCCCGCTCGGTCCACCTGGCGTGAGGCCATGGCTGCTGCCTATGACGGACGCGGCCGCTGGCTTCCCACGCCACCGCTCGATGGCTGGACGCTCGCCGCTTCGCGGGATGTTCCCGCTCCTGAGGACGACCGGTTCGCCGCCTGGCTGGCGGGGCTGAGCCGCCTGCTCGGTGAGGTGCAGTACTTCGGAACTCATCGCGTTGTCGAGTATCACGGATGGGGTCTCGCCCGGGACGGCGTCGTGGAGCGAGCATTCGCCTACCTTGGGCGAGCGAGGTGAGGTGCTGTTTCAGGTAGGAGATCCGACAGCGGACGAACAGGCCCTCGGCGTCGGGACCGCCCACGGCGAGGACCAACCCTGGCCCGAGGGCGATGCTGAGCCTTGGCCGTGGCCCGATGAGGAGACCGTACTCACGCTCGCGGGGCGATGGAGCATCGACCCCCGGGACCTGGAGGGTGCCAGGATTCCCGGGCATCCCTGGATCACCTCGACAGTCCAGATACGTCCATAGTCGCTCGAGCGGCGGCGGGATGACGCTGCACCAAGACGATCTCCTCGCCGGGCAGTAGCCAGGCCGCCCGCCGCGACCCAGCGTCCTGGCGCTGTCATAGTGTCCCACCGAGAGATATCGCTAACATGCGGACGTGTGCCGGTACGCAGAGATCACTTACAAGGTCCACTACGTATGCGTGCCGTGCCGTCGTAGTCACAAGTATCCCTGGGACGGCGCGAAGCACCCATGCACGTCGTGTCGGCAGCCGATGGTCTTTGCTGGGCACGACTTCGCGGCGCCCCGTCGGCGGAACGACTCCGGGTGGGCTGCGGTCGCGGCAGTTCTCGGGGCGGGGCTGCGCTACGAAGGCTTCGAGGTGTGCGGCTGTTCGCGGGAGCCGAAGTTCCGGCCACGAACGAGCGCCCAAGTCCGGATGCGGCGGCGGGTCGCCAGCCGCCTTGGTTTGTCGGACGCTGAGGCACTGGCTGCTCCGGATCATCACGACCTTGGTTGACAAGCCGAGGGATCGCGGCAGCGATTGACGGAATCATGCCCGGGTGACGTGCGAGACATGGGGACGTGAGCTGGTTCTTCTCGGCGTGCCCAACCTCCACGGACATCGGCCAACCCGGTGGTACTCCTGCTCTCGCTGTCCAACGCAGTTCTACCAGGTCGAGAAGACCGGGAAGTCCTTCTACGGGCCGTACGCCCGTAGACCAGCAATGGGGCGGCCGGCTACCGATGGCCTACCTGTAGTCGCCCGGTCAGCCACCCCGCCGCCTCTCCGCAGCTGCGCCTTCTGGCCATCCCAGCGGCCTTCGTGTTGGAGGTCAACACGCGCGCACGGCCGCCCGACCAGCAGGGCCGCGACGTCGAGGATCTTGGCCACCCGTCACTGTCTGCGGCCCGGATCCACCCACCGCCCACCCGGGTGAGCTCCGGTAGCCCTGTCCCCGCTTGGCCGTCAGGTCGGTAGGGCGTCACCGATCGGATCGCGCAGTGAGGTCGGGGAGAGCAACGGCCGGAGTGGGCCATCGTCGACAATCCCCGGCAACCGCCGGGCCACCCCGGCGAGCAGGTCGGCGACCTGGACGCGCGGATCGTCCCGGGAGTCGACCATCACCAGCCCGGCCAACGGCGACCCCCCGGCCGGCAACAGTCCGGCGCTGTCGGCCAGCACCTGCTGGAGGCGGCGCAACCGGTCGGCCGTGAGGGCGCTCTGCTCGTCGTGGATCACCAGCACCCGCCGCCCCCCGCCGCTCCAGAACAGGACGGTCTCGGCCAGCGCCGGCAGCATCGGCTCCAGCGGTGGCGGGATCGACCGGTCGTTGCCGTGCAGCCGGGCCTGGACGTTGGCCACCCGGGCCCGGTCGAGTCCGAGAAGGGTGGCCTCAGCCGGCGCGCCCAGCGCGTGTCGTAGCAGCACATCCCGTGCCCGGAAAAACCGTTCCACGCTGCGGTGATCCGGCCGGTCTCGCCGTTTGGTCCGGAGCATCTCGACGAAGGCCGCGAGGAAGGCCCCCCAATCGGAACCGGCCGAGCGCCTGGCCCGATACAAGGCGAGGGCCGCCGAACGGTGTTCCTGGCTCAGGCGGGTACCGGCCGCGTACGACGGCTCCGTCAGCAGCAGGTCGACGATGCGGGTGACGAGGAAGTACTGCTTGTCGACCAGGTGGACGTGTGCCCGGCCGCGCAGCGCCGCCAGGAACCACTCCAGCACCTCACCCGCTTCGGGCCTGCGGAGGAACTGCCGAGACTTCAACTCGTACGGCGAGAACCGGAAACCGGACCGCAGTGTCGCGATCAGCCCCGCCGCCTCCTCGCCACACAGGTCGACACTCGCGTGGGTGATCACGGGGGTGGCTGGATCAAGCAGATTGGTGCCGGAGAACCCTGACTCGTCACAGGCGATCTCCACGACTGTGCCGGGCACCGCATCCACCGGCGGCAGCCCACCCTGAAGCGGCAACCTCATGCCCGGTCCCTTGCCATGCCGACCATGGTCGCCGACCCATCCCGATCGGGCCACCCAGTTTGACCCCACGGGCGCAGGCGCTGAACGGCTCGGCTTTACGGTGACACTCAGTTAGTAACCTGGCTACGGAAAGAGGGCACGCCCATCAATGAATGCGCCCTCTTTGCCGCGCCGGGACGGCCGGATTTGAACCGACGACCCTTGATGGGATGAAGGAGCGGGGCCTCCGCTCCTCGTGACAGTCACCCTCGGCGGTTGTTTGCTGGGGGTTGTCACGACTCACCACGACGAAGGAGGCCCCTGGTGGATGAGTATGGCGGCCGTCAGTATGTGGGGATAGACCTGCACCGGCGGCGCAGTGTGATCGTGCGGATGACCCCCGATGGGCAACGGCTCGGTGGCGCGGTTCGTATCGACAACGACCCGTTCGAGTTGGCACGGCAGGTCGGTTCGTGGGGTGAGAGCCCGCAGGTGGTGTTGGAGGCCACCTACGG
>NZ_JBIAHQ010000027.1:0-74478 GCF_042870725.1 Micromonospora sp. NPDC006431 | reverse complement strand
CCACCGGCAGCACGGCCCCCGCCCCGGCCCCCCGCGCCAGCTACGACGACGCCACCTGACCCGTCCGCCCCCAGGGCTTCCCGACCCCCCGGCGCGGGGGGGGGTGGGGGTGGGGGGGGGGGGGGGGGGGGGGGGGGGCCCCCCCCCCCCCCGCTCACGGGTACGCTGGCGTCGCGATGAACACTTCCGAACCCTCCGGCCGCGACCGTGGCACCGAGAAGCTCAACTGGATCGACCGGCGCCGGGAGAAGATCCGCGCTGAGATCGAGCGGAACCGCCGCGGCGAGTACAAGGTGCCGACCTGGGTGCTGGGGGTGGCGCTGGCGCTGATCGTGGTCGGCTGGTTGGCGTTCATCTTCCTCGCCGGCTGAGTCCGGGTCCGGCCGCGCCGGCTACGGCGGCCGGCGCCGCCCCAGTTCCGGTCAGTTGTACGGCATGCTGGGGAACCAGCCGATGCCGAAGCGGGCGGGCAGCCGCACGTCCCAGTAGACGACGGTGAAGATGCCCAGGGCGACGAGCAGCGCGCCGGTCACCACGGCGGCGCGGCGGGGGTCGGCCATCCAGCGCAGGAAGCGTCCCCGGCTGACCACGACGACGATCGCGAAGATCAGCGTGACGAGCAGGATGTTACCCAGCGACTGCAGGGTGAAAGCGAGTGCCCCGTAGAGCGGGTTGCCGGTGTCGGCCGCCCAGTGGAACAGCTTGTTGAACATCGGGTAGGGGCGCCCGATGAGGAAGCCGCCGACCAGCGCGCCCATGGTCACCACCCGGCTGACCGGCCGGTGGGCGAAGACGTCGGGGAGCAGGCCGAGCGCGGCGAGCCCGAGGTAGGTCAGCGCCAGGCCGATCACGCCGAACACGACGGACGACTGGATGAGGCGGACCGGGACCCCGCCGACCACGTCGGTGGAGAGTTGGGGGAGCCGGTCGCCGAGCAGGACGCCGATGGCGCCGTAGCCGGCCGAGACCGCGATCATGCCGAGGGCCAGCCAGCCGACGGGACGGAGCAGGGACCGCAGCGGCGCGGCGCTGGCGTGGCCACCGGACGCCTGGCTCATCGGGCCGACCGAGGCGGCCATGGCGATGTTGCAGGCGGTGAAGGTGCCGGCGAAGCCGGAGACGAACGCGAAGAGCAGCCCGGCGGCGGTGCCGGTGATCGCGGTGGCCTTGGTGTCGTGGCCGAGCACGGTGTTCGCGATGTTGTCGCCGATGACCTTGTCGACCAGCTCGAACGACCAGAGCACGGCGAGCAGGACGCCGGCTGCCGCGCTGAGCAGGGCGACCCGGAGGCGGCGCCCGGGGCCGGGCGCCGGGGTGAGGAGCTGGCGTTCGGGGAGCTGTCGCAGGGACATGGCGCCTCGCATTCCGCTACGGGGGCCGCGCCGTCCCGCGACGGGCCCCTGTGGTGACGGGCGGGGAGGCCGGGGTCGATGCGGCCGGGGTCGGATACCTGGACAGGATGGGGGCGGCCGGGCCGGCGGGGCGTCTTCGACCGTGCGGTCTTCGCTGCGGGTCGGCGGGTGGGCGGTCCGCGGCGGACCGGTCGGCGCCGGGACAGCGCACGGGGGAAGTTGCCGCCCCACCCGGGGCCTGGCAGGTTGCCGGATGGACCGGGTTCGCAGTCGGCCACGGCCGGCTCGGGTGGGAGGCGACGTCATGGCACATATCGATCTTGGCCTGGACGAAAAGGCCCACCCGGGCATCAACGGGCCGATGCGGTTCCGTCCCGAGACCGCGAAGCCGCTGAACGCGCTCGCCGAGCAGCTGCTGCGCGCCCCACACCCCACGCTGACCGCAGGCGAGCGGGAGCTCATCGCCGCCTACGTGTCCAGCCTGAACGAGTGCACGTTCTGCTGCTCGTCGCACTCGGCGTTCGCGGCCGCCCAGCTGCCGTCCGGGATGCCGCTGGTGGAGCAGGTGCGCCGGGACGTCACCACCGCGCCGGTCAGCGAAAAGCTGCGGGCGCTGCTGCGGATAGCCGGGGCGGTGCAGCGCAGCGGCCGGGCGGTCACCCCCGAGCTGGTCGACGCGGCCCGCGCGGCGGGCGCCACCGACCTGGAGATCCACGACGCGGTGCTGATCGCCGCGGCGTTCTGCATGTACAACCGGTACGTCGACGGCCTGGGCACCTGGGCGCCGCAGGACCCGGCGGCGTACGAGCGGTCCGCCGCGCACATCGTCGCGCACGGCTACGGCGCGAGCTGAGCGCCGGTCCGCCGCCGGCCGAACGGCTCAGCCGAGCAGGCGGGCCGCGTGGCGGCCGGCGGCGGCCGCGGCCAGGAAGTAGGCGTGGTCGGCGTCCAGGCCGCGGCCCATGGTCGACAGGCCGACCGGGCTGGCCCGCAGCGCCGCGTCGAGCCCGTCCGTGGGCACGGTGACGATGCGGTGCCGGTCGGCGAGCGGGGCGAGGGCCTGGTCCACCTCGGCGGCCAGGGCCGGGTCGAGGCGGTCCGGCACGACCAGCTCCGCGGCGGCGAGGGCCACCCGGCCGTACGCGGTGAGGCTGTGGTGGGAGACGCCGCGGTGCCGAGGGCGCGGGTCGGCGTCGGAGATGCGCAACGAGCCGACCGCCCGTCCGCCGAGGGTGGCGACCGCGTTGACCGCCTCGCCGACGGCCACCCCGGAGAAGCCCCAGCGGGTGCCGGTGCCCAGGTTGCCCGGCCCCTGGGCGACGATCGCGAGGTCGGCGTGCAGCACGTGCCGGGCGGCGAGCAGGCCGCTGTGCAGGGTGCTGGCCTCCAGGTCGCCGCCGAACGCCTGGCCGACGCTGACCGTGCCGGCGAGGTGGTCGGCGAGCCCGGCGAGGGTGCGGGAGAACCAGGCCGGCAGCGCCCCGCCGTCGGTGAGCAGGTAGGCCACCCGGGCGTGCGGGGCGTCGGCGTGGACGCCGGCGAGGATCGCCGGCAGGGCCGAGTGCAGGTCGGCGGTGACCACCGGCATCCCGTCGAGGCTGTCCGCGGCGGCCAGCACCGCGTGGTGCGGGGAGGCCTCCTCGTCGACGCCGAGCAGGATCGGTTGCAGCGGGGTGTAGCGGGCCTTGACCAGGTGGCCGGCGTCGCGGCTGTCGGCGGCCTGCGGCGGGTCGGCGGGGAGCCGGTCGGGCAGGGCCACGACCAGGGCGTATCCGCCGGTGCCGAGGCCCATCAGCAGGGCGCCGGCGTTGAGCAGCACCCGGTCGCCGGGTTCCGGGTCGCCGACCAGCGCCGGGTAGGCCAGGGCACGCATCCGGCCGCCGTCGGGCAGGTCGACGTCGAGTTCCGTCGCGCCGGCCCACCGCCGCCGTACCGCCGTGACCGTGCCGGACCGCCATCGCACCATGCCCAGGAAACTATCGGCCGTCGGCGGGCCGGGGCGCGTCCGGGTGGCCCGGCGCGCGTCAGAAGGTGTCGGTCTGCTGGTCCACGGGCGGGTCGCCCTCGTTCTGGGTACGCCGGGCCCGTCCGCGGTCGGTGCCTGGCATGGACCGGGTGGGGTCGAGGAAGACGTAACCGATTTCGGGGTAGTGCTCGGTGAGCCGCCGCTCGGCCTCGTCGGCGGCGGCCTCGATGTCCGCGCCGGTGGCGTCGTTGTGGAAGTCGACCTTGGCGGCGACCAGGATGTCATCCGGGCCGAGCACCATGGTCATCAGCGTGTGGACCCGGTCCACGGTGGGCAGCGAGGCCAGCTCGTGCTCGATCTTCCGGTGCACGCGCTCCGAGACGGCCCGGCCCACCAGCAGCGAGATGTTGCTCCGCGCCAGGATGGCGGCGACCACCAGCAGCAGCACCCCGATCAGGATCGAGGCGATCCCGTCGTAGAGTTCCTCGCCGGTGAGTTCGGACAGCCCGAGACCGACGCCGGCGATGAGCAGGCCGATGAGGGCGGCGGTGTCCTCCATGAAGACCGCCTTGACGGTGGTGTCGGCGGTCAGGCGCAGGTAGCGGCCCGGGGTGGCCCGCCAGCGGCGGGACTCGCGACGGATCTGCCGGACCGCCCGGGCCAGGGACACCGACTCCACCACGAAGGAGATCACCAGCACGATGTACGACACCAGGAAGTTGCCGCTGTGCTGGTGCACGAGGATGGTGGTGACGCCGTGGGTGATGGCGAAGCCGGCGCCCACCACGAAAGTGAACAGCGCGGCTAGGAACGCCCAGACGTAGCTCTCCTTGCCGTATCCGAACGGATGCCGGGTGTCGGCGGGCCGGGCCCCGCGGCGCAGCGCCAGGTAGAGCAGCACCTCGGTGGTGGTGTCGGCAACCGAGTGGGCGGCCTCGGAGAGCATCGCCGCCGAGCCGGAGAGCAGGCCGGCGACGGCCTTGGCGACCGCGATGGCGAGGTTCGCCGAGCCGGCCACGATGACCGTGCCCACGCTCTCGCGTTTGACTTCCGCTTCCGCCATGCGCTCACCATATGGCCGGTGCCGGCGCTGCGCCGGTCGGGCGGGACGGCCCGCGACGGGTGGGGCACGGCCGCCTCGGGTGCGCGTTCCGCGCGGCGCGCCCGCGTGGGTGCACGCCCGGGACGCGCGGGCTGCTAGCGTTCACACGTGTCCCGGACCCGTACCGAACGCCTGGTCAACCTGGTGATCTGCCTGTTGTCGACGCGACGGTTCCTCACCGCCGCCCAGATCGCCGCGACCGTGCCCGGCTACGAGCACGACCCGGACGACGCCAAGGACCACGAGGCGTTCCAGCGCAAGTTCGAACGGGACAAGGCCGAGCTGCGCGAGCTGGGGGTGCCGCTGGAGACGGGCACGGCCAGCGTCTTCGACGCCGAGCCCGGCTACCGGATCGCCCCCCGCGAGTACGCCCTGCCCGACATTCCGCTCGAACCGGACGAGGCCGCCGCCGTCGGCATCGCGGCGCGGCTGTGGCAGCACGCCGGCCTGGCCGCCGCCGCCTCGTCGGGGCTGGCGAAGCTGCGCGCCGCCGGCATCGACGTGGACCCGCAGGCCACCCTGGGCCTGGAGCCGATGGTCACGGTCGACCCGGCGTTCGCCCCGCTGACCGCCGCCGCCCGGGACCGGCGGGAGGTCAACTTCGACTACCGGGTGCCGGACCGGGACGCCCCGACCCGCCGCCGGCTGCAGCCGTGGGGCGTGGTCTGCTGGCGCGGCCGGTGGTATGTGGTCGGCCACGACCTGGACCGGGAGGCGGCCCGCTGCTTCCGGCTGTCCCGCGTGGTGGGCACGGTCCGGGTGACCGGCCAGCCTGGGGCCTACGAGCCGCCCGCCGGGGTGGACCTGATCAGCCACGTGGCCCGCTGGTCCGGGCCGGTGGAAAGGACCGGCCGGGCCACCGTGCTGGTCGCCCCGGGCCGGGCGGCCGGGCTGCGTCGCTGGGCGGTGGGGATCAGCTGCGGGCCGGACGGCGACCGCCTGGTCCTGCCGTACGCCGACGCGGACAACCTGGCCGGCCAGGTGGTCGGCTACGGCCCGGACGCCCGGGTGCTGGAGCCGCCGGAGGTCCGCGAGGCGGTCATCCAGCGGTTGAAGGAGATCGCCGCGCGGCACGACGAGCTGGCGGTGGCCGGGGGTGCCCGGTGACCCGCCCGGCGGCCCGCGGGGGCCGCGCCTCGGCGGACCGGCTCGCCCGGCTGCTCAACCTGGTGCCCTACCTGCTCGCCCGCCCCGGCATCGAGATCGCCGAGGCGGCCGGGGATCTGGGGGTGACCGAGCGGCAGCTCCGCGAGGACCTGGAGCTGCTCTGGGTGTGCGGGCTGCCCGGTTACGGCCCGGGCGATCTGATCGACATGGCGTTCGACGGCGACCGGGTGACCATCACCTACGACGCCGGCATCGACCGGCCGCTGCGGCTCACCCCGGACGAGGCGCTCGCCCTGGTGGTGGCGCTGCGGATGCTGGCCGAGACGCCCGGGGTGGCCAACCGGGAGGCGGTGGAGCGGGCCCTCGCCAAGATTGAGAGCGCGGCCGGGGACCTGGCCGGCGCCCCGGTGGAGGTGCGGCTGCCCGGCGACACCGCCCGGGTGCGTGAGCTGCGGGCGGCCGTGGAGCGAGGTCGGGCGTTGCGAATCACCTACTACACCGCGGCCCGGGACGAGACCACCGAGCGCACCATCGACCCGCTGCGGATGCTGATGGTCGGCGGCCGGGCGTACGTGGAGGCGTGGTGCCGCCGCGCCGAGGCGGTCCGGCTGTTCCGGGCCGACCGGATCGACGCGGTCACCGAGCTGGACGAGGCAAGCGTGGTGCCGCCGCAGGCCCGCCCCCACGACCTCAGCGACGGGGTGTTCCGGCCCTCGGCCGACCTGCCGCTGATCACCCTGCGGGTCGGTCGGGGCGAGCGGTGGATCACCGAGTACTACCCGTGCGAGCGGGTCGAGGCCGACGGTGAGCAGTGGCTGGTGTCGCTGCGGGTCACCGACCTGGGCTGGGCGCGGCGGTTCGTGCTCGGGCTCGGCCCGGACGTCACCGTGGTCGCCCCGGCCGAGCTGGCCGAGCAGGTCCGCGCCCAGGCGGCCGCCGCGCTCGACGCGTACGCGACGCCGGTGGATCGCGCCAATCCGGCGGTGGCCGGCCGCACCCAGTAGGCTGACCGCCGTGGTGACGTGGATCGTGCTCGGGGTCGTGCTGTTCCCGCTCCTCGTGCTGGCCCTGGCGGTCCGGCCGGTGCTGGCGCGGCTGCCCCGGCTGCGCCGGGCGGCGGTGGCCCTGCAGCGCCGCCAGGCCGAGGCGGAGGCGATGCGGTCGGTCGCCGAGGAACTCCAGAGCCGCGCCGAGGGCCTCCAGGAGCGGCTGACCGTCACCCAGGAACGGCTGACGTTGATCAAGGCCAGGCGCGGAAAGTGATCGACGACGGTCGGTCCGGCGGGCGCTAGCTGCGCGGTTCCGGGCGGTTCCGGGCACGATCGCGCCGTCGCAGGTGGTTGACGGGACACTTCGGGTTGGTCGAGACTTCACCGACCGGGTCCGCACCGGCAGGCCCGTCAGGGTGGCAAGGCCCTTCGACCCACGTACGATGGGCTGCGACCACCCCTGACCGACATTTGAACGACTGGAGCTTCCCATGGGTGCCCTCAAGCCGTGGCACATCGCCGTACTCGTGGTCGTGCTGATCCTGCTGTTCGGCGCGAAGCGGCTCCCCGACGCGGCCCGTTCGCTGGGCCGCTCGCTGCGGATCATCAAGGCGGAGACCAAGAGCCTGCACGACGATGACCGTGACCTGGCCGAGAAGGCCGACGCGCAGGCCGGCTACCAGCCGCTCCCGCCGAACCCGGCCCAGCAGCAGTACGCGCCGCAGCAGCCTCCGCAGCAGCAGTACGCCCCGCAGCCGCAGCAGCCGGTCGACCCGGTGCAGCGCGTCCGCGAGAACTGATCCGGAGGGCCCACCACCGTGGCCTTCGCGTTGAAGAAGCGCGGCCCGAGCAACTTCGACCGGGCCTCCGACGGCTCCATGACGCTCATGGAGCACATCCGTGAGCTGCGGAACCGGCTGTTCCGGGCGTCGTTGGGGATCGTCGGCGGTCTGATTGTCGGCTTCTGGCTGGCGGAACCGGTCTTCCAGTTGCTGAAGCGGCCGTACTGCCGGCTGCCCGGCACGACGAACGCACTGGGACAGTGCCAGGACCTGTTGGCCCTGGCACCGACGACCTCCTTCCTCATGAAGCTGAAGCTGGCGCTCTGGCTCGGCCTGATCATCGGCGGTCCGATCTGGCTCTACCAGCTCTGGGCGTTCATCGCCCCGGGCCTGCACCGGAACGAACGCAAGTGGGCGTACGTCTTCGTGTCGATCGCCGCGCCGCTGTTCGCCGCCGGTGCCGTGCTGGCCTACTTCGTGGTCGACAAGGGCCTCGGGTTCCTGATGGACTCCGGGGTGGGCGGGCTGTCCAACCAGTTCGAGGTCACCGCGTACATCGCGTTCGTCACCAACATGATCCTGCTGTTCGGGGTGGCGTTCGAGTTCCCGCTGATCCTGCTCATGCTCAACTTCACCGGGGTGGCCAGCGCCCGGCGGCTGCTGAGCTGGTGGCGCGTGGTGATCTTCGTGTCGTTCGCGTTCGCGGCGATCGCCACCCCGGACCCGGGTCCGTTCGGCATGACGCTGCTGGCCGCCGCGCTCTCCCTGCTCTACTTCGTCGCAGTCGGCGTGGCCTTCCTCAACGACAAGCGGCGTGGCCGGGGCCGGGAGACGTACGGGGGCGTCGCCGACGACGAGGTGTCGCCGCTGGATCTGTCCACCGAACCGATCGAGGCCGGAGCACGGGTCGAGACGTCCGCCCCGATCGGGGCGCCCGAACCGATCGACGCGCCGACGCCGATCGAGCGCCGCTACGACGACATGACCTGATCGGGTCGCTCGCCGCAGCAACACCGGAACGCCGTCCCCGGCCTGGGGGCGGCGTTCCGCGTGTCGGGGCCGGCGGTCAGAGCCGCGCGAGCAGGAGCTCCAGCGGCGGCCGGGTCCGGGCGGGGGCGAGGGCGCCGGCGAGCAGGGTCGCGTAGTGGCTCTTGCGGCCGGACCGGGTGCCGATGAAGCGGCGGAGCTGGCGGGCGAGCGGGCGACCCTGCTGGGCGGGCTGCCGCTGGAAGAGCCGGAACGAACGCAGGTCCCCGGCGGCCTCGACGAGTTGTTCGACCGTCCCGGTGCCCAGCGCCCGGATCAGCTCGTCCTCCAGATCGGCCCGGGGCACCACCGCCACCCCGTCCAGCAGTTGGCCGTGCCGGCGAGCCACCGCCTCGATCGCGCAGCGGTCGCTGTCGCCCTCGACCAGCACCACCGTCCCGGCGTCCAGGCCGGCGGCGTCCGTCAGGTTGCGTCGCAGGTCCACCTCACGCCTCCCCCGGGTCGGCGACGACGTCCTGGACACCCTGCCCGCCCGCGCCACGACGGCAACCGGGTATCCCGGGCGGCCCGGGTGGGCGGATACTGGCCGCCGTGATCGACGACCGCCCGCCGCGCCGCCCCGACGTCGCCGCGGCGCTGCGTTTCCTCACCGAACTGGTCGCCTGGGTCGCCACCCCGTGGGCGCTCGCCCGCCACTCGGTGGCGCTGGCGGTCGCCGCGGTGCTGATGCTGATCGGCCTGCCCACCGTCCTGGCCACCCCAACGGACAAGAAGCACGTGATCGTGCCGGTGCCCGGGGTGGTCACCATCGCCCTGGTGGGTTTGCAACTGGTGGCCGCCGCGGTCTCGTCGTGGTTCGCCTGGCCGCGGCCGGTCGCCGTGGCGGTGGCCGCGCTGGCCCTGGCCACCGTGGCCACCGAACTGCCCCGCTGGCGCCGGCTCGCCCCGCTCGGCCGCGACGGCCGCCCATCCCGCCGATCCGCGTAGCGGGCGGTGCCGGTCTCCACCCGGCTTCAGCCTGCCGAGCGGCGACCCCGTCGCCGGCGACGACGCCCCCTGCACCCGGCCGCGGCGCCGGTGCCGTCGCCTGGCCAGGGCGGGCACGTCAGGCCACCCGCCGGACGGCCCCTTCCGGTGGCGCCGGCACGGCGTCCGGGTGCAGGATCGCGGCGATCGCCTCGGCGCCGTCGACCAGGCGCGGGCCGGCCCGCACGATCAGCCCGTCCGCGTCGAGCGCCCAGACCTCCGCGCCGGGAAAGTGCGGAACCACCGTCGCGGCCTGCGCGACCGCCCCGTCCAGGTGGAAGCCGCACGGCGCGACCAGCACCACCTCCGGGCGGGCCGCCTGGAGCGCCGGCCAGGTGGTCGGCGTCGACCGGGCGCCCGGGTGGGCGGCCACCGGTTCCCCGCCGGCCACCCGGACCAGGTCCGGGATCCAGTGCCCGGCGCCGAACGGCGGATCTACCCACTCCACCACCGTCACCCGCCGCCGCCGGGGCCGGCCGGCCACCGCCGCGTCGACCGCCGCGAGCCGCGCGCGCAGGCCGTCCACCAGGGCCTCCGCCCGGTCGGGCACCCGGGCCGCCGCGCCGACGGCCAGGATCGTGCCGAGCACGTCCGGCAGCGTGTACGGGTCGAGCGACAGCACCTCCGCCCGGCAGCCCAGGTGGTCCACGGCGTCCGCCACCCGGCCGGAGGGCAGCGCGCAGACCCGGCACAGGTCCTGGGTGAGGATCAGGTCGGGGTTCAGCCCGGCGAGGGCGCCCGCGTGCAGGGTGTAGAGGTCCGCTCCGGCGGCGAGCCGCGCCCGCACGTACGTGTCGATCTCGCCGGGGCTCATGCCGCGGGTGTCCCGGCCGCCCACCACCACCGTTGTGCCGGCCCGGTACGCGGCCGGCACCGCGCACTCGAAGGTGACCCCGACCAGCTCGTCCCCGAGGCCGAGCGCGTAGCCGATCTCGGTGGCGGAGGGCAGCAGGGACACGATGCGCATCCCGCCATCCTGCCCGCCCGCTCCACGCCGGCGGCACCGCCCCGCAGTTCCGGCGATCCGGGCGTCCGGGCCGGATCTCGGCGATAGTCTGAGGCGGCGCCGGAGCAGGCCTCGGTCGCGTCCGTCGTCGCCGCCGACGGCGCGCGCTACCCGCCGGGCCGCCCGGTGCGACGGCCCTCTCCTGGGAGGCGTGTGGTGTCCGATCCGATCGAGGCGTACTTCGCGCAGCTCGCCCGTCGGCCTCCGGAACGGCTGCACCGCCGCACCGCCGGCACGGTCCGGTTCGAGCTGGACGGGCCCGACGGCGTCGACATCTGGCATCTGACCATCGCCGACGGCCGGGTCACGGTGTGCCGCGAGCGGCGCGACGCCGACACGGTCTTCCGCACCGACCGGGACTTCTTCGCCCGGATGGCCCGCGGCGAGGCGAAGCCCCTCCCGGCGTGGCTGCGCAACGACATCACCGCCGAGGGGCGGTTCCGTTTCGTGATCCTGCTGGAGCGCCTCTTCCCCGCGCCGGCCGGGGGACGCCACCCGCGGGCCGTGGCGGGCGGACGTGGGGAGCGCCGATGACGTCGAACCTGGTCCGCGTGATGGACGGCAACATCTTCGTGCTCAGCGAGGACAACGGCGACATCGAGGCGACGCCCAGCAACCCCAGCGGCTTCTTCGACTTCGACACCCGGTTCCTGTCGCTGTGGCGACTCACCCTGGACGGCGACCGCCTGCACCCGCTCTCCCTCGCCGAACGGGACCATGTCACGCTGCGCTTCTTCCTCGTGCCGGGCGCCCCGACCCACTACGTGGACGCCAAGTCCTCGGTGATCCGGGAACGCTCCATCACCGGTGGCGTGTTCGAGGAGCGGCTGACCGTGCTCAACCACGACCGGGTGCCGGTGGACTTCACCGTACGGCTGGACGTGGCGAACGACTTCGCGCCGATTCGCGCCATCGATCAGGAGCGGACCCCGCCGGGGCGGTTCTACCAGCGGATCGAGGAACGCCGCCTGCGCCTCGGCTACCGGCGGGAGCGGTTTCAACGCGAGACGGTGGTCTCGAGCAGCGAGCCGGCGCGGATCGACGAGCGCGGGCTGACGTACGCGGTGCGGGTGGCTCCCAAGCAGGGCTGGACGACCACCCTGCGGGTGCGGTCGCTGGTGCCGCGCCCCGACGGCCGGGACGTCCGGGAGGTGTTCGAGGGGCTACCCCGGCGCAGCGCCGCCGAGCGGCAGCGGGACCTGGCGGCGTGGGTGGACCGGGCGCCCCAGCTCTGCTGCGACTGGGACGCGCTGACCGGCGCCTATCGGCGCAGCCTGGTGGACCTGGCGTCGCTGCGGTATTCGCCGCTGACCCTGCCGGACGAGGCGATGCCCGCCGCCGGCCTGCCGTGGGTCGCCACCATCACCGGGCGGGACGCCATCCTGTCCAGCTTCGAGGCCCTGCCGGTGGCTCCGGAGCTGGCCACCGCGACGCTGCGGATGCTCGGCATCGACCAGGGCTCGGTGCTGGACGACTTCCGCGACGAGGAGCCGGGCAAGATCCTGCGCGAGTTTCGCTACAGCGAGCTGGCGGCCTTCGAGGAGCGGCCGGACTCCCCGTACTTCGGCAGCGCCGATACCACGCCGCTCTACGTGATCCTGCTCGACGAGTGCGAGAAGTGGACCGGCGACGCGGACCTGGTGCGGGAGTACGAGCACGAGGCCCGCGCGGCGCTGCACTGGATCGACGAGTACGGCGACCTCCTCGGCGACGGCTACATCCGGTACCTGCGGCGCAACGAGCAGGCCGGGTTGGAGAACCAGGGCTGGAAGGACTCCCCGGAGGCGATCTGCCACGCCGACGGGCGGCTGGCCGCGCCGCCCGTGGCCCTCTGTGAGCTGCAGGGGTACGCGTACGACGCGAAGCTGCGCGGGGCCCGGATGGCTCGGGAGTTCTGGGGCGACCCGGTGTACGCCGAGCAGCTGGAGCGGGAGGCGGCCGCCCTGCGGGAGCGCTTCGACCGGGACTTCTGGATCGCCGACCGGGGTTACTACGCGCTCGCCCTGGACGGTGACGGCCGGCAGGTGGACGCGCTGGCGTCCAACATGGGCCACCTGCTGTGGAGCGGGATCGTGCCGCCGGAGCGGGCCGGGCAGGTCGCCGAGCACCTGCTCGGCCCGCGGCTCTTCTCCGGCTGGGGTGTGCGGACTCTGGCCGAGGGGCAGGTGCGGTACAACCCGCTCGGCTATCACGTCGGCGCCGTGTGGCCGTTCGACAACGCGCTGATCGCCTGGGGGCTGCGTCGGTACGGGCTCGTCGGGGAGGCCGGCCGGATCGCCGAGGCCATGATCGACGCGTCCCGGTACTTCCAGGGCCGGTTGCCGGAGGCGTTCGCCGGTTATCGCCGCGAGCTGACCCGATACCCGGTGTGCTACCCGACGGCGAACAGTCCGCAGGCGATGGCGACCGGTGCCGTCTTCCTGCTGTTGCGCGCCCTGCTCGGGCTGGAGCCGTCCGGGGAGCACCTGCTGATGTCGCCGTCGGTGCCACCCCGGTTCGGCCGGGTGGAGCTGCTCGACGTGCCCGGGCGGTGGGGCCGGATCGATGTGATCGGCATCGGGTTGGCCCGCCCTCGGGCCTGACCGCCCTGCCGCCCCGGAGTCCGCCGGCCCGCTTTCCCCACCTGGCTCCCCGGGGCGTGGCTGGGCGGTGAGCACGGGTGTCTCCCCTGGTGAGCGGTGTGGGTCGTGCCGTACGGTGCTCGCCGTGACCGCGCACGATCTTGTTCCGCCCGGCCCCGTCGCCGTACTCGCCAACCCGACCGCCGGCCGGGGGCGGCACCGTGGCCTGCTGCCCCGGCTGGTGGATCGGCTGGCGGGCGCCGGCCGGCCGGTCCGGCTGCTGGAGGCGGCCACTCCGGAGGAGGCCGAGGTGGCCTGCCGTGCCGCGGTCGCCGACGGCGCCGCCGCGCTGGTGGCGGTCGGCGGGGACGGCACGGTCCACCGGGCGTTGCAGGCCGTCGCCGGTACGGCGGTGCCGTTCGGCCCGGTCCCCGCCGGCACGGGCAACGACTTCGCCGCCGACACCGGGTTCCCCGCCGACCCGGTCGCGGCCGTCGAGGTGATCGTCGACGCGTTGCGGGGCGGCCGGACCCACCCCGTCGACCTGGCCCGGCTGACCAGCGCCGACGGCGGCGTCCGCTGGTACGGGGCGGTGCTGGCGGCCGGCTTCGACGCCATCGTCAACGAGCGGGCCAACCGGATGCGCTGGCCGCGCGGGCCCCGCCGGTACGACCTGGCGATCCTGGTCGAGCTGGCCCGGCTGCGGCCGCGCCGCTACCGGCTGCGCCTCGACGGCGAGGAGCACGAGCTGGACGGGGTGCTCGTCGCGGTCGGCAACTGCGCCAGCTACGGCGGCGGCATGCGGATCTGCCCGGATGCCGATCCGACCGACGGGCTGCTGGACGTGGTGGTGGGCGGACGGTTCGACCGGCGCACCCTGATCCGGGTCAAGCCCCGCATCTACCAGGGCACGCACGTCGCGCACCCACTCGTGCGCAGCTACCGGGCGCGTACGGTGGAGCTGGACGCGGCCGGCATCACCACGTACGCGGACGGGGAGCGGGCGTTCGACCTGCCGGTGCGGATCAGCGCGGTGCCGGGGGCGGTGCGGCTGCTTCGCTGACCGGGCCGCCGGGGACCTCGGCGGCCGCTGTTCACCCCGAGTCGGCGTTGCCCGGGCATCGCCGACCTTCCCGTGTCCCCGAGCTGGGGTGGATCATGCGTCGGGACGCAGGGCCAGGTCGAGTACCGCGCCGAGCCCGTTGGGGCTGCCGGCGTCGGCGCAGGGCAGCACCAGCACGGTGCAGCCGGCCTGCACGGCCCCCGCGTCGGCGGGGGTGTCGCCCACCATCAGCGCCCGCTCGGGGTCGACGCCGAGCATCCCGCACGCCCGCCAGAAGATCCCCGGGTCCGGCTTGCAACGTCCCACCTCGTACGACAGGGCGTACGCGTCGATCAGGCCGTCGAGCTTCCAGGCGGCGAAGAGCGGCCGGAGGTCGAACCCGATGTTGCTGACCACCGCCACCTTCACCCCGGCGGCCCGCAGCGTGGTCAGCACCGCCTCGGTGTCCGGGTACGGCACCCAGCCGTCGGGGATCAGCACCCGCTCGTAGAGCGCGTCGGCGAACCCCTCGATGCCGGCGTCGACCGTCTCCGCGAGCCCGGTGTACGCGCCGCGGTGGGCGTGCGGGTAGAGGTCACGGTCGGCCCACAGCTCGGCGAGCTGGGGCGGTACCCGGGCCGGCAGCGGGCCGCCGGCCCGGCCGGCGGTCAGCAGCCGGTCGGCCAGCGCGGTGGCCCGGACCCGGTCCAGCTCCACCCCGCACGCCGCCGCGGCGGCCTGCACCCACTCGCGCGGCTCCTCCACCTGCGCGAGCGTGCCGTGGAAGTCGAAGAGCACCGCCTCCACGGGGCGGCGGGACGTGCTCGGGCGGACGGCGTCGTCGGCGCCGCTCGAGGCTTGGGGGGATTCGGCATGGTCCGGCACGTCGTGCACCCTACCGACCCGCACCGACCGCCCTGCCGGACGGCCTTGGCCGGTGGTCGTCGGCCGTACCGATTAATCTTGAAGGCATGTCAAGCCCCGCCGAGCGGTACGCCGCGGCGCGCCGCCGGGCCGCGCAGGCCTCCGCCTTCCCGGCCCTGCACGAATTCGCCCAAGAGCTGGGGTTCGGCCTCGACGACTTCCAGCGCGAGGCGTGCGAGGCGCTGGAGCGGGGCAGCGGGGTGCTGGTCTGCGCGCCGACCGGCGCCGGCAAGACGGTGGTCGGCGAGTTCGCCGTACACCTGGCGCTGCGGGGCGGCCCGACGGCGGCCGACGGCGGTGGGCCGCCCATGCGGCGCAAGTGCTTCTACACCACCCCGATCAAGGCGCTGTCCAACCAGAAGTACCACGACCTGGTGGACCGCTACGGCGCCGAGCAGGTCGGCCTGCTCACCGGCGACAACGCGATCAACGGCGACGCGCCCGTGGTGGTGATGACCACCGAGGTGCTGCGCAACATGCTCTACGCCGGCTCGGCCACGCTGGAGGGCCTGGCCTACGTGGTGATGGACGAGGTGCACTATCTCGCCGACCGGTTCCGCGGCGGGGTGTGGGAAGAGGTGATCATCCACCTGCCCGCCTCGGTCACCCTGGTCTCCCTGTCGGCGACCGTCTCCAACGCGGAGGAGTTCGCCGACTGGCTGGTCACCGTGCGGGGCGAGACCGCGGTGGTGGTCAGCGAGCACCGGCCGGTGCCGCTCTGGCAGCACATGCTGGTCGGCAAGCGGATGTTCGACCTGTTCCACGACGCCGACGCCGCCCGCAAGCACGACGTGCACCCGGAGCTGCTGCGCTACACCCGGGACACGATGCGCCGCCTCGAGCTGGGGGAGGGGCGCAGCGCCGGCCCCGGCGCCGGGCGGCGCGGCCCCCGCTGGCGCGGCCCGATGCGTCCCGACATCGTCGACCGGCTCGACCGGGAGGGGCTGCTCCCGGCGATCCTGTTCATCTTCAGCCGGGCCGGCTGCGACGCCGCCGTGCAGCAGTGCCTCGCGGCCGGGCTACGGCTCACCACCCCCGAGGAGCGGGCGGAGATCCGCCGGGTGGTCGAGTCCCGGGTCACCGCCATTCCCGGCGAGGACCTCTCCGTCCTGGGCTACTGGGAGTGGCTCGACGGGCTGGAGCGCGGGCTCGCCGCCCACCACGCCGGCATGCTGCCCGCGTTCAAGGAGGTCGTCGAGGAGCTGTTCGTCCGCGGCCTGGTCAAGGCGGTCTTCGCCACCGAGACCCTGGCGCTGGGCATCAACATGCCGGCCCGGTGCGTGGTGCTGGAACGCCTGGTGAAGTTCAACGGCGAGGCGCACGTCGACCTCACGCCGGGGGAATACACGCAGCTCACCGGGCGGGCCGGCCGGCGGGGCATCGACGTCGAGGGGCACGCGGTGGTGGTCTGGTCGCCGGAGACCGACCCCCGGCACGTCGCCGGCCTCGCCTCCACCCGCACCTACCCGCTGCGCTCCAGCTTCCGGCCGTCGTACAACATGGCGGTCAACCTGGTCGGCAGTGTCGGCGCGGAGCCGGCCCGGGCGCTGCTGGAGTCCTCGTTCGCGCAGTTCCAGGCGGACCGGTCGGTGGTCGGCCTGGCCCGGCAGGTGCAGCGCAACACGGAGATGATCGAGGCGTACGGCGCGGAGGCGGCCTGCCACCACGGCGACTTCGACGAGTACTTCGCCATGCGGGTGGCCATCGCCGACCGCGAGCGGGCGCTGGCCCGGCAGGGGCAGACCCAGCGCAAGGCGGCCGCGATCGCCTCGCTGGAGCGGCTGCGGGTGGGTGATGTGATCCGGGTGCCGTCCGGGCGGCGGGCCGGCCTGGCGGTGGTTCTCGACCCGGCCACCGGCGGCTTCGGCGAGCCGCGCCCGCTGGTGCTCACCCAGGACCGCTGGGCCGGGCGGGTCAGCCCCGGCGACTTCACCACCCCGGCCGAGGTGCTCGCCCGGATCCGGGTGCCCAAGCACTTCAACCACCGGTCCCCGGCGGCGCGGCGGGATCTCGCCGCGGCGGTCAGCGGCACCGGGCTGGACCGGCACGGCGGCCGGCGGGGCGGGCGCTCCAAGCAGGCGGTCGGCGAGGACCATCGGCTCAGCCAACTCCGCGCCGAGCTGCGCCGGCACCCCTGCCACGCCTGCCCGGACCGGGAGGAGCACGCCCGCTGGGCGGAGCGGAGCCGCCGCCTGGAGCGCGACACCGAGGAGCTGCGCCAGCGGGTCGCCGGCCGGACCGGGTCGCTGGCCCGTACCTTCGACCGGATCGTGGCGCTGCTGACCGCGCGGGGCTACCTTTCCGCCGACGGCGAGGTCACCGACGCCGGCCGGATGCTCGGCCGGATCTGGACCGAGGCCGATCTGCTGGTCGCCGAGTGCCTGCGCCGGAAGGTATGGGACGGCCTGTCCCCGGCCGAGCTGGCCGCCGCCGTGTCGGTGGTGGTCTTCGAGGCCCGCCGGGACGTGGACGAGCGGGCCTCGCTGCCGCGTGGGCCGGTCGCCGACGCGGTCGACGAGACGCTGAAGCTGTGGAGCGACATCGAGGCGGACGAGGCCGCCCGTGGCCTCGCCGTCACCCGGGAGCCGGATCTCGGGTTCGCCTGGCCGATCTACCGGTGGGCGCGCGGCGAGGCCCTCGCCAAGGTGCTCGCCAGCGGGCAGCAGATCGACGGTGAGATGCCCGCCGGCGACTTCGTCCGCTGGGCCCGGCAGGTGGTCGACCTGCTGGGTCAGCTCGCCGACTCCGGCGGCGCCTCCACCGAGGTGCGGGCCACCGCCCGGCAGGCGATCGCCGCTGTCAAGCGGGGGGTGCTGGCCTACCACGGCGCCGCCTGATCAGGCGTGGCCGCTCCCGTCCCGGCGGATCCGGCGGTGGGCGGGAGCGACGCCGCCGGTCAGGACCCGGTGGCGACGGCGTCCACCAGGCGGCGGCACGAGCCGGCGAGGTTCCACCGCTGCGCCAGCTCCAGCAGCCGGTCCGGGTCCGCGGGCGCGGTCGGCAGCGCGGTGGCCAGCTGCGGCAGCGGTACGTCCGTGGCGACCCGCACCACCTTCGGCGCGACGGCCAGGTAGTCCCGGGCCGCCTCCAGCTTGGTCCGTAGCCCGGGGGCGAAGCCGGCGTCCCGGTCGTCCAGGGCGGCGAGGATGCCGTCCAGCCCGTCGTACCGCTCGATCAGCCGGGCGGCCGTCTTCTCGCCCACCCCGGGCACCCCGGGCAGCCCGTCGCTCGGGTCACCACGCAGGGCGGCGAAGTCGGCGTACCGGTCGGCGGGGACGCCGTAGCGCGCCCGGACGGCCGTGTCGTCGCAGTCCTCCAGCTTGGCCACGCCCCGCCCGACGTAGAGCAGCCGCACCTGGCGGACGTCGTCGACGAGCTGGAACAGGTCCCGGTCGCCGGAGACCACCTCCGCCGGGCCGGGCTGGGTCACCGACAGGGTGCCGAGCACGTCGTCGGCCTCGTAGCCGGTGGCGCCGACGGCGGTGATGCCGAACGCGTCGAGCACCTCCAGGATCATCGGCACCTGCGGGGAGAGGGTGTCCGGGACCACCTCGCCGCCCTCCGGCGCGACCCGGTGCGCCTTGTACGACGGCAGCAGCTCCACCCGCCACGCCGGACGCCAGTCGTGGTCGAGGGCGCAGACCATCCGGTCGGGCCGGCGGGTGCGGATCAGCTGGGCCAGCATGTCGAGGAAACCGCGGACGGCGTTGACCGGCTGGCCGTCGTCGGTCTTCGCGGCGGACTCGGGGATGCCGAAGTAGGCGCGGAAGTAGAGGCTGGGGGAGTCGATCAGCAGGATCGGGGGTCGGTGTGCCACGGCACCAGCCTGGCACAGCGGTGTGACGAGGTGGGGGACGGCGATCGGTGCCGCCCGGCCGTCAGCCGCCGTCGCGGCGGTACAGGGTTTCCCGGCGGGCCACCCGCTGCAGGGCGTAGCTCGCGACCAGCAGGACGACCGCCAGCACCACCTCGACCCAGGCCAGGGTCCCGCTGGCGACGATCAGGCCGACCAGGAGCAGCGCCAGCCCGACCACCGCGAGGACGCCGGCCCACAACAGCCGGCGACGCCGTACGGCCTCCCGACCGGTCCCCGACACCGCCCCGCCTCCCTGGCCTCTTTTCCCCAGGCTATCCACCTCGACCGGCCGGTGGACCGATAACCGCTGGGTGGCCCGGTGCGCGCCCGGCAGACTGACGGCATGGCGTTCGTACCCGGCCTGACGCTCTGCCGGCGCTTCCACGACGAGGTGCTCGCCCCGCTGCTGGCCCGCCGCCTGCCCGCCGTCCGGTACGCCGCCGGGCTGCTCGACGGCGGCTCGGAGCTGCTCGGGCTGGACACCCCCCGCTCCACCGACCACGACTGGGGGCCGCGTACGCAGCTCTTCGTCGCCGATCCCGCCGACGTCGCGCCGGTGCGTGCGCTCCTGGACGCGGAGCTGCCGGCGGAGTTCCTCGGCTGGCCGACCCGGTTCGCCGGCGGCCCGGACGTCCGGCTGGGCGTGGTACGGGCCGACGGCGACCGGCACGGGGTGAGCGTCGACGAGCTGGGCGGGTGGCTGCGCGGGCGGCTCGGCTGCGACCCGCGCACCGGGATGGGGGTGGCGGACTGGCTGGCCGTACCCACCCAGCGGCTGGCCGAGCTGACCGGTGGGGCGGTCTTCCACGACGGGCTCGACGGGGCGCTGACCGCTGCTCGCGCCCGGCTGGCCTGGTATCCGGACGACGTGTGGCGGTACGTGCTGGCGGCCGGCTGGCACCGGATCGGCCAGGCCGAGCATCTGGTCGGCCGGTGTGCCGAGGTCGGCGACGAGCTGGGCAGTCGGGTGGTGACCGGCGGGCTGGCCCGGGACCTGATGCGCCTCGGCCTGCTGCTGCACCGCCGCTGGCCCCCGTACGCGAAGTGGCTGGGCACCGTCTTCGCCGCGCTGCCGCCGGCGGCCCCCGTGCTGGACGCCCTGGCCGCCGCCCTCGGGACGGGCGGCTGGCCGGAGCGGCAGGCCGGGCTGGTCCGGGCGCTGGAGACTGTCGCGGCCTGGACCAACGACACCGGACTGGCCGCCCCGGTCGACCCGACTGTCCGGCAGTTCCACCACCGGCCGTTCCTGGTCCTGGACGCGGACCGGTTCGTCGCCGCGCTGTACGCCGCCGTCACCGACCTGGACCTGCGGGCCCGCCCGCCGGTCGGCGCTGTCGACCAGTACCTCGACAACGTCGCCGTGCTCACCGACCCGGAGCGGGTCCGCCGGGTCGCCGCGGCCGTCCTGCCGGACTGACCGTCCCGCCACGTAACGCGGGCGGACCGGCCGGCCCGGGCGGTCGGTCAGCGCGTGGAGTTCGTCCGCCACAGCGCCGTGGCGAGCCAGAGCAGCCCGACGCCGACCAGCGCGCCGTGCCCGATCCGGATGGCCGCTGGGGCGAAGAACTGTGGCAGGAAGAGCAGGAATCCGAGGGCGAACGGCACCCCGCTGAGTTTGGACATCAGGCCGCTGCGCCAGACCGCTGCCGCGCCGAGGGCGGCGCTGACGCCGAGCGCGAGCAGGCCCGTCAGGAAGCTGGTGCCGGCCACCGGGTCGAACCGTACCTGGTCGGCCATGGCGAGTATGTCGATCTGCGGGTTGGCCGCGGCCTGGATCGCGATCGCGTGCAGGCCGAACGCCTCGGCGCCGTAGTAGGGCAGCACCAGGCCGGCGCCGACCGCACCGGTGACGAAGGCGGTGACGGCGGTGCGGCCGGCCCGGGTGCCGGCGACGGCCTGGGCGAGGGCCAGCAGGCCGAGCGGCACCAGGATGAAACCGATCATGGCGAAGGTGTGCGCGGGCACCCAGGTGCCGGCGGACATCGCGGCGAGGGCGCCGGCTGCGGTGGACTCGTCGTGCCAGGGGCGGAGGGCGGGATAGAGGACGAACATGACGGCTGCGGCGGCGAAGGCGGCGGCGCCGACTCGGATTCGGCTGATCGGGGGCTCCTTGACTCGTTGAGGGGAGGTGTGGGGCAGGGATGGCGAGGAACGCCACGGGCCCCAGCGAAGCTGGCTATTCGCTGTAGCCAAAAAGCTAATGTCATTAGCTTTTGGTGTCAAGGGAGCACCCTGGACCTGGCCGCCGCACGGCCGCGACGTGGAAGCGGCGCCCACGGCGACGCTGCGCCCGGTCAGCCGACCGCCGCGACGGTCCGCTCAGCCGGGTCGTCGACCCGCAGGTCGGTGAGGTCGCGCAGCTTGCGGACGGGGGAGAGGAGCAGGGTCAGCGGGGCCAGCGCCGTGGCCGCGGCGAACACGAGCAGCGTGGCGCGCGCTCCGGCGAGACCGGCCAGCGCGCCGGCGGCCAGCCCGCCGACGGGGATCGCGCCCCAGGAGACGAAGCGGACCGTGGCCATCACCCGGGAGAGCAGGTCCGGCGGGCTGGCGGTCTGCCGGTAGGTGCGGGTGGTCACGCTGAGCACCACCACGCCGCCGGCGAAGACCACGTTGCCGGCGGCGAACGCCAGGTACGCCGGCCAGCCGGCGCCGACCGGCACCAGGAACGCGCCGCCGACCGCGAGCAGGCAGGCGACGACCAGGGACCGGGCGGTGCCCCACCGGCTCGTGATCCATGGGGTCAACGTCGCGCCGACCAGCGACCCGAGCCCCTCGACCGCGAGCAGCACGCCGACCAGGGCGGCCGGGGCGTGCAGCTCCCGGACCAGGTAGAGCGGGTAGACCGCCAGCTGGGCCCCGCACACGAAGTTCACCGCGGTGGCCGTCCACATGGTCGGCCCCATGACCGGGTGGCGGGTGACATACCGCCAGCCCTCGCCGATCATGGCGCGCACCGGCGGCCGGCGGTCCGGGGCGTCGCCGCGGCGGGCGGGCAGGGACCACAGCAGCGCGGCGGAGACCAGGTAGCTGGCCGCGTCGACCAGCACGGCCGGCACCGCGCCGAGCGCCTGCACCGCCAGGCCGCCGAGGGGCGGCCCGCTGAGCTGGGTGCCGGCGTGGGTGGCCGAGGTGAGGCTGTTGCGGGCGTGCAACTGCTCCCGGGAGACGATGGCCGGCAGGAACGTGGCGTTGGCGACGTCGAAGAGCACGTTGGCGAAGCTGACCACCAGGGCCACGACGACCAGCTGGGCGACGGTCAGCAGGTCCCACCACCAGGCGAGCGGGATGGAGGCGACCGCGAGCGCCCGGGCCAGATCAGCGCCGACCTGCGCACCGCGCAGCGGCAGCCGCTGCACGATCACGCCGGCGGGCAGCCCGATCACCAGCCAGGCGACGTAGTTCGCGGCGGCGATCAACCCCATCTCGAACGCGGACGCGTCCAGCACGGTGAGCGCGGTCAGCGGCAGCGCGACCGCGCCAACCGCCGACCCCACCGAGCTGGACGTGCCGGCCGCCCACCAGCGCCAGAACACCCCGGCCCCCTGCCCGACGGACATGCCGCCAACCCCCGATCCGAGCCAGTGAGTTCCAATCTGGAACGGACTATAGTCGAGGCGGCCGGTCGAGCGGGAGGTGGAGTGTGAGGCGCGCGGATCTCGGCGACGCCGACTGCGGCATCGCGCAGGCGCTCGGCGTGCTCGGCGACTGGTGGACCTTCCTGATCGTCCGCGAGATCGCCGGCGGCACCACGCGGTTCGACGCGTTGCAGCGGGAATTGGGGGTCAGCCGGCGGGCGCTCACCGAACGGCTCGGCGGCCTGGTCGAGCAGGGGGTGCTGCGCCGCCGGCCGTACTCGACCCACCCGCCGCGCCACGACTACCTGCTGACCGGCAAGGGCGAGGCGCTGCTGCCCGTGCTGGTCGCTCTGCAGGACTGGGGGACCCGGCACGTGATGGGTGACGGCGAGCTCACCGCCACGGCGGACGCCGACTCCGCCGAGGCGCGCCGGATGCACCGCCTGGTCGGTCGCCGCATACCGGACATGACGTTGCGCCGGCACGACGGCGGGGCGGAACCACCCGCCGTGCCCGCCCGATGGACCGTGCTCTACCTGTTCCCGGGGGCGTACGCGCCGGGGACCCAGGGCCCTCCGCCGGCCTGGGCGGAGATCCCCGGCGCCGTCGGGTGCACTCTCGAGTCCCGGACCTACGCCGACCGGCACGAGCTCTTCCGGGCCGCCGGCGCCGAGGTACGCGGGGCGAGCACCCAGCGGCCGGACCAGCTGCGGGCCTTCGTCGAGCACGCCCGCCTGCCGTACCCGCTGCTGTCCGACGAGGACGGTCGGCTCGGCGCCGGCCTGCTGCTGCCCACGTTCCGGGCGGGTGGGGTGCCACGGTTCAAGCGGCTGACGCTGCTGATCGACCCGGAGTCGGTGGTGCGGGCGGTGCAGTTCCCGGTGACCGACCCGGCCGGCTCGGTCGACGAGATGCTCGACGAGGTCCGCCGACGGGCCGTCGGCCAGGCATGGAACCGACCACACCGGTAACACCGGCAAGCCCAGCTCCTTCACCCTCAACGGCATCCCCAGCACGGTCGCCTGACAGCGGGACGGCCGCCGGGTGCCCACCCGGCGGCCGTCTCCCGACCATCCCTGCCCGCATGGCCACCGCGGCGGCGGGTACGCGATCAGGACGGCCGAGAATCCAGCAGGAACGGGGTGAACCGGAATGAAGGTCCGTAGCTCTCTCCGTGGGCTGAAGCGGAAGGTCAACTCGATCGTGGTGCGCCGGCGCGGCAAGGTCTTCGTGCTCAACAAGGCGGACCCGCGGCAGAAGGCCCGCCAGGGCTGACCGAACGACCTGGACCGGGCGAACCCGCACCGGTGGGCGACCCTGCGCCGGGCCGTGCAGCGCGTCGCCGACCAGCCGGCGGAGCTGGGCCTGGTGCCGGGGCCGGGCCGGCTGCTCTGCGCCGCGCCGGCCTCATCGACGGTTGACGGCCCAGCCGGCGGCGGCCCGCTCAGGGCCGCCGCCGGTCGCGCCGGTCAGGACGTCGGGAAGTTGTCCGGGGTGCGGATGCGGTTGCGCATGAAGTTCCCCGAGTCGGTGAGCACCGCGGTGCCGGCGTACGTGCCGCCGTTGCAGGTGCCCGGCTTGAACGCCGCGCTGCCCTCGCTCGCGTCGGAGTACGTCCAGTTCGCGTAGCTGATCTTCAGCCGGTCCAGCAGGTCGAGCCAGGCGGCGCTGCTGGCCGTGTCGACGGCGCCGTCACCGGTGTAGGTGACCGTGCCGAACTCGGTCACGAACAGCGGGATGCGGGCGGCCGCCCGCTGCGCCTTGTCCCGGTGGGACGCGGCGTAGAAGTGGAAGGCGTACATGATGTTGCTGGCCCGGACCGGGTTGTTGGCGACCTCGTCGGAGTTGCCGCCCTCGGAGACGCCCAGCGAGGACCAGCCCCGGGTGCCGACGATGACGACAGCGTCCGGATCGTTGCCGCGGATGACCGGGATCACCTGTTTGGCGTAGGTCCGGATGGTGGACCAGCTGACCCCGTTCGGCTCGTTGGTGATCTCGTAGATCACGTTGTTCTTGCTGGCGTTTCGCGCCGAGACCGCGGCGAAGAAGGTCTTGGCGCGCTCCAGGTTGTACATCGGATCGCCGGGCGTGAGGGTGTGGAAGTCGATCAGCGCGTACATGCCGCGCGCGGTCGCCTTGTCCACCAGCGTGTTCACCTGGTTGGTGAAGCCGGTCGGGTTCGTCTCGTAGCCCTGCTCCTGCACATACATCGAGATGCGCAGCAGGTCGGCCTGCCAGTCGTCGGCGAGGGCGTCGAGGGAGGCGTCGTGGTAGCACCTGGCGAACCACTGCAAGCCGTGGGTGCTCATGCCGCGCAGTTGGATCGGCCTGCCGTAGTGGTTGCAGAGGTTGACGCCGCAGACCCGCAGTTGCCCGTTGATCGCCACCGGGGTGGTGCCGGTGGGCGGCGGAGGCGTGGTCGGCGGCGATGTGGTGGGCGGGGGAGTGGTGGTCGGTGGCGCGCTGGTCGGGCTGGTCCCGCCGGTGCAGGTCGTGCCGTTGAGGGTGAACGCCGTCGGCGCCGGGTTCGCGGTGGTCCAGCTGCCGTTGAACCCGATGGTGGTGCTCGCCCCGGTGGCCAGCGCGCCGTTGTAGCTGAGGCTCTGCGCGGTGACCGTGCTCCCGCTCTGCTGGAAGGTCGCCGACCAGCCCTGGGTGACGCGCTGCCCGGAGTTGGGGAACGTGAAGCCGAGTGTCCACCCGTTCACCGGGTCGCCCAGGTTCTGGATGGTGACGGTGGCGGTGAACCCGCGGGTTTTGGTGGTGCCCGCCACCCCCGCCGCTCGGTGAGTTAGTGCCGGATTGGGAGGTTATGGGGCTTATATCCATCGTCCGTTCGGTTGATTTGATGACGACCGTTGGTCTAGGGTGACTGACACGACCGGTGCTGGGAGCCCCGTCTCCCCAGGACAGGAAGGGCAGTATGACTACGACGACCATCGCGCCGACGACGACCACGGACGTGCACCGCACGGCGACCAGCGGCGAGGAGACCCGGGCCAGCGAGCTGATTGCCGCCCTTGCCGCGCTGCCCGCGGAGCACCCGGACCGGCCGGCCCTGCGCAACCAGGTCGTCGAGGCGTGGCTGCCGCTGGCCAACCACCTCGCCGCTCGTTACAGCGGGCGGGGTGAGCCCACGGGCGATCTGGCCCAGACGGCGGCCCTCGGCCTCATCAAGGCGGTGGACCGGTTCGACGCCTCCCGCGGCGTCGACTTCGCCGGGTTCGCCATCCCGACGATCCTCGGCGAGATCAAGCGGCACTTCCGCGACCGCACCTGGAACATCCGCGTGCCGCGTCGCCTCCAGGAGCTGCGGCTGCGCATCTCCGAGGCGAACAGCACGCTCACCCATACCCTCAACCGGGCCCCCACGGTGGCTGACATCGCCGCCCACCTCGACCTCACGGAGGAAGAGGTCCTCGAGGGCCTGGAAGGGGCCCGCGCCTACAACGCCGTCTCGCTGTCGACCCCGATCGGCGACGGCGACAGCGCCACCGAGCTGGGCGACACCCTCGGCACCGAGGACGGCGAGTATGAGCTGGCCGAGCTGCGCGCCTCCCTCGGGCCGGCGCTGGCCACGCTGGACGAGCGGGAGCAGCGGATCCTCACCCTCCGCTTCTACGGCAACCTGACCCAGAGCGAGATTGCCGCCCGCATCGGAGTGTCTCAGATGCACGTGTCCCGGCTGCTCGCCCGCGCGTTGGCCAAGCTGCGCGGCCAGCTCGCCGAGGCCTGATCCGCCGGGGCGGACTCCCGCGCCGCCCGTGGTTCCACGAGCGTGCCGCGTTCCCTGCCCCGCCACCGGCTCCGCCCAGGTGGCGGGGCGCTTCAGTTCACCCGGTCCGTTGTCGTCGGTCCGGAGCCGGGGCATCAGCTGAATGGCGAGGTGAGTGGACCGGGTGGCACTTGATTTCTGTGAAATAATGTGGTATTATGTCCGCTTCTGACTGGTAACGTGGCGGCTCCCTCGGGGTGTGTCCCGTCGCGCCGCCCGGGGTTTCACTGACGGCCCGCCATCCCGGCGCGGTCGCCCTCCGGAAAGGACCAGTCACGTTGCCCGACGCTTCCACCGTCCCGCTCGACAGCCGCGTCCGTAGCTTCCTGGCCGCACTGGGGCCGGCCGCCGGCCCCGCGGACAGCCCCGCTGTCGACGACTGCTTCGCCGACCCGTTCCTCCTGGCCGACGACACCGGCGCCCGGCCCGTCCCCCGGGCCGCGTTCCTCGCCGCGCTGCCTCGTCGGGCGCAACTCTTCGCCGACCTCGGGCTCGGCCCCGCGGCGCTGACCGGCGTCACCTGTCAGCGCCTCGACGACCGGTACGTCCTCGCCCGTACCGAATGGGCGGCATCCCGGGTGGACGGCGGCCGACCGGCGCCGCTCGCCTCCTCGTTCCTGCTGCACGACGACGGTGAGCAGTTCCGCGTCGTGCTCTACCTCAACCACCAGGGCCTGCCGCAAGCCTGACCCACCCGGCCGGCCGGGGACTGGCATCGGCCCGGCGCGGACCGCCGTGGGTGGTTGCCCGCCGGTCGGCGGCGGCTCCGGGTCGGGCAGAACACCTAGAGGCCGGTGCACGCCGCGCCGTCGATGGTGCAGGCTTCGGGCGCCGTGGCCGACGCGTCCGGGTCGCGGACGTCGAACCGGAACGTCCGCGAACCCCCGGCCGGCACGGCCGGTCCGGTGAAGGTGACCACCTGCCCGTTCTGCTTGCCGTCGGCCCCGTTGACGTTGCCGATCTCGGCTCGCGCCCCGAGCGTCACGAGTACCGTCCAGCCCTCCTTCGCCGCGCTGCCGGGATTGGTGATCGTCACCGCGCCCCGGTAGCCGAACAGCCGGTCGGAGACGGTCTCGTAGCTGGCGGTCAGGGCGGGGGCGGCCGGCGTCGTCGCGCTGGGGGTGCGGCTGGGCGTGGCCGTCGGGGTCGGGGTTGGAGTCGGGGTGGGGCTGTGCCGGCTCGTGGCGGCCGCCGTGCGGGTCGGGGTGGGCTGGGGAGCGCGGCTGGTGGCGCTGGGCAGGACCAGCGGAGCCGACTGCGGTGTGGCGTCCGGTGGCTGAGCGGTCGGCCGCCGGGTCGCCCACACCCCCGCCCCGACCAGCAGCGCGAGGCAGGCCAGCGCGGCGATGACCATCGCCCACAGGCGTCTGGTCCGGGCCCGGCCGTCGCCGAGCAACCGGACCACCGGCAGTTCGGCGGTCAGTCCGCCCTCGGCGCGGCGCAGGTCGACCTGCTGGAACGCCAGCCAGTCGAGGATTGCCGGCAGCCGTACGGACAGCGCCTGCTCGTGTTGCTCCGCACGACGGTCGCCCTGTGCGTCGTTCCACTCGCCCTGCTCCAGCATCTCGTACAGGGACAGCCGGCAGCCGTGGCTGGTGGGGGCGATCGTGCAGGTCAGCACGGTCTGCCGGTCGCCCTCCTGGCAGTGCAGCACCAGCCGCTCCGGCGCCTGCCGCTCGACCACGGTCGCCTCGACGTCGGCGTCGAAGCCGGGCAGCCCCGCCGTCCGCAGCAGCAGCCGATCCGGGGCGTCCGCCGCCGGCGCGGTCTCGACGAACCACTTGCTGAGGTACGCCGTGTCGGTCAACGCTCGCCAGACCCGGGCAGGCGGGTGGAACAGTTCGACCTCGATGCCGATCTCGATCACGCGCAGATGCTACGGCTCGGGCTGTCCCACCATTCCGGACGGTCGGCCCTTCCGCGGGCGTCACTGCGCCGGCTGCTCCGGGCCCTCGTCGTGCCAGCGGGCCCGCCAGGCGGCCTCACTGGCCTCGTGGATGGTCTTCTGCTTCCTACTCGTTGCTCATAGCTGAGCAGTTCGGATGGTTCGCTCTCCGCCTGGCGGTGGCTGGGCTGGAGTCCTGGACCGGCAGTCTGGTCCGGTGGCGATCGGTCCGGTCCTGCAGGATCTGCTTCACCACGTGGTGTGGGGTGTGCAGGGCGATGTCGGGGTCGCCGGCTCGGTGCAGGATGTTGATCGCGGCGTTCATGTCGGCCTGCCACACCACCCCGCATCGGGTGCAGTGAAACCTGTCCCCGCTGCGTCGGCCGAAGTCGCCGCATTGGTGGCAGGTTTGTGAGGTGTAGGCGGCGTTGACGGGAACGTGCGCAGAACCTCTGCGCTCCGACACGCTTTTCAGGGCCTCGGCGGTGACTCCTTTGGTCCACGCGGCGAGACGCCGGTTGATGTTCTTGGGCAGCTTTTTGCGCCCGGTGAAGCGTTTGGTGAGGTCTTCGGCGATCACGGTGGCGGCCTTGTCGACGACCTCGTGCACGGCGGTGAAGATCTCCGTACGCACCCGCGCCCGGTGCCGGGCCGCCTGCCGGTCCCGTTTCGCCGTGCCAAGGTTGTTGGCCTTGATCCGGTGCGCTTTCGCGTGGTCACCACGCAGGGCAGCGGTGTTCGCGATCGAACGTAGCTTCGCCCGACGCCGGTTGCGTTCCTTCAACCGATCCGACTCGGCGGTCAGCAGCATGCCGAGTTGTTCACCGTGGGGCTGGCCGTCGGAGTCGGTGAGGGCTTCGGTGTAGCCCTTGTCCACACCGACCCTCGCCTCGCCGCACGGCCGCTGCGACGACCGCATCGCCGATGCGTCGATCTGGTAGTGCACCTCGACCCGACCCCGGCGCAGGATCAGCCGCAACGTCCCCGCCGGCGCGACCGTCGTCGACAGCGGGATCCGGACCATCTTGCGGGGCTCGAGACCGGGAACCGCCAGCCACAACCGGCCCCGCCCATCGGCGGCGGTGTTGTAGTTGTCGGCGCGTACCACGATCTGATCGTGCGTGCGGTTGCGGCCGCGCTTCCAATGCTTGCGCATCTGCCGAGCCAGGAACGGGTCACTGGCCCACTGGTCCGCCTTCAGCGCGGTGTACATCCGCTGGCGCTCGGCCGGGTCGTTGGTGCGTCGGCTGATCGCCCGCCGGACGTCAACCTTGGCCGCCTCCAGGCTCGCTCCGATGTCGGCCATGGCGTCGCGGACGGTTTCCTTCCACGCATTCGCCAACACACCAAACAACGCGTGTGTGCCGTCGGCCAGCCACCGGTCCCGCACCTGCCGGTCCCGCAACCCAGACCCGACTCCGAGGATCGAGCCGTAACGCTGCCACACTTCACTACGTACCCGGCCCAACCGGCGGGCCTGCTCTACCAGAGCGGCGTACTTGCCTGGATTCAGTCGGGCCGAGTAGGCGATCCGGGTGACCTTCACCGGTCACCCTCCATGGCCAAGTCCGCCCTTTCCAACTCCTTCTCGTAGCGGCGCAGACCGTACAGCCGGTACGAGAAGGTGTGCACGACTCGGCGCCGGGCTCAGTCGCCCAGCCGCTGCCGGGCGAGGAACTTCGGCACCACCATCCGCCACGACTCGGTGACCAGCTCGGTCATCTGGTCGTGGTCGAGCCGCTCGAGGTGGCAGCACACCCAGTTGAACCGCAGGTCGGACGGGCGGGGGAGGAAGAACAGGTCCGGCTCGGCGGCGATGAGGCCGTCCCGCTGCTCCTTCGGGTAGCCGAAGCCCATCGTCCGCTCGTCGCGGGAGAACGCGACGTAGACGATGGCGCCGACACGGAACTTGATCCGGTCGCGGATCAGGTGCTCGCTGGTGCGGGGCAACGTCCGGGCCAGCGCCCGGACGTCATCGACTGTGACCACGGGACGGACGGTAACCCCGCCGTACGACATCGTCCGCGTTCCGGCGTCAGCGGTGGGTGCTGGTGCGGCCCTCGGTCGCGGCGGCGGGGGCGGCCAGCGCGAGCGTGGCCCGGAGCGTGTCGACCAGCGGGCCGTCCGGCTGTTCGAACCAGTACTGGACGGCGACCCGCAGGGTGGCCAGGAAGGCGGCGGCCAGGATCCGGGAGCGCAGGGCCGGGTCGGGACCGGTGAGCCGGTGGGCCAGCTCACCCGCCAGTTCCCGTTCGATCGCCCCGTACGCGGCGACCTGGTGCGCGAGGAGGCCGGGGTGTCCGTGCAGTTGGCGGCGTCGGGTGAGCCAGGACACGGTGGGGTCCTCGAACATCTCGCCGGCCTGGTGCAGGGCGGCCCGGCTCAGCGCGGTCCACGGCGCCTCGTCGGTGGGCCGCTCGCGCAGCAGCTCCAGCATCCGGCGCAGCCGCACGGTGTCGCCGTGGAAGAGCGCCTCCTCCTTGCTGGAGAAGTAGTTGGAGAAGGTCCGCCGGGAGACGTTGGCGGCGTCCGCGATCGCCTCGACGGTGACCCGCTCCGGTCCCTGCTCCACGGCGAGGCGCAGCGCCGCCTCGTGCAGGGCGAGCCGGGTCGCCGCCTTCTTGCGTTCCCGCAGCCCGGTGCCCTCCGACATGAACACCAGCCTACGTGATCCATTTCTCAACGAGCAAACTTGCCTACTGCGCAAGATTCGCCAATTATTGCTTGAGGCAACCAACTCCGTCTGGAGGACAACTGTGGACCCCGCCACCCGCGAACTCGGCACGCGCCTGGAGCTGCTGACCGGCGTGCGGCTGCTCAAGCAACAGCGCGCCGACGACCGGCCGGTCGTGCCGCCCGGCCTGGTGGGCCTCCTCATGCACATCGACCGCTGCGCCACCGGATGCCACGCCCGGGAACTGGCCGAGCGGACCCGGCTCGACCCGTCGACCGTCAGCCGGGCGGTCGCCGCCCTGGTCGCGCACGGCCTGGTGGACCGGCGTGCCGACCCCAGCGACCGGCGGGCCAGCCACCTGACCGTCACCGCGGCCGGCCGCGCGGCCCTGGCCGACACCTACGACTGGTACGGCGGGGTGCTCGACCGAGCGCTCGCCGACTGGACCCCCGGCGAGGTGGCGGCGCTGTCCGCCGCGCTCGGCCGGTTCACCCGCGACATCGAGGTCGCCCTCGCACACCACAACAACCTGGAGGACGCGCAATGAGCGAGCGCAGCGAGCGAATCATCAAACGCAGTGCGGCGGAGCCTCGTGCGGCCGCCGAGCGCAGCGAGGTGGCCGCATGAGCGCACCCACCGCAGCCGAGCCCATGGGCAAGCGACAGACGCTGGAAGCACTCAGCGGTCTGCTGCTGGTGCTCTTCGTCGCCATGCTCAGCGGCACGGTCGTCTCGACCGCCCTACCGAAGATCATCGGAGCGCTCAACGGCACGCAGACCCAGTACACCTGGGTGGTCACCGCCACCCTGCTCACCGCGACGGCAACCACCCCCATCTGGGGCAAGCTGGCCGACCTGTTCAACAAGAAGATCCTCATCCAGGCCGCCATCGTGGTCTTCCTGGCCGGCTCGGTGGCCGCCGGCTTCGCGCAGAACACCGGCCAGCTCATCGGCGCCCGCGCGTTCCAGGGCATCGGCGTCGGCGGCCTGCAGGCCCTCGTCCAGGTCGCCATCGCGGCGATGATCCCGCCGCGCGAGCGCGGCCGGTACAACGGCTACCTCGGTGGCGTGATGGCCCTCGCGACCGTCGGTGGCCCGCTGCTCGGCGGTCTCATCGTGGACACCTCCTGGCTCGGCTGGCGCTGGTGCTTCTTCGTCGGCGTACCCGTCGCGGTCGTCGCGCTGATCCTGCTCCAGGCCACACTGCGCCTGCCCACCGTGCGCCGGGACAACGTCAAGATCGACTACCTCGGCGCGTCGCTCATCGCCGCCGGGGTCAGCCTGCTGCTGATCTGGATCTCGTTCGTCGACAGCTCGTTCGCCTGGATCTCCTGGCAGAGCGGCACCATGGTCGGCGGCTCGCTGCTCCTGCTCGCCCTGGCCGCCTGGGTCGAGTCGCGGGCCGCCGAGCCTGTCGTCCCGCTCGACATCGTCCGGGAACGCACCACCGCCCTGGCCATCCTCGGCAGCCTCGCGGTCGGCATGGCCATGTTCGGCGGCGCCGTCTTCCTCGGCCAATACTTCCAGATCGGCCGCGGCTACAGCCCGACCGAGGCCGGCCTGCTCACCATCCCGATGATGGCCGGCGTCCTGCTCTCGTCGATCGTCGTCGGCCGGCTCATCACCAAGACCGGCCGGATCAAGCCGTACATCGTCGCCGGGTCGATCATCCTGGTCGCCGGCTTCGCCCTGCTCGGCACCATCGACCACGAGACCTCGCTCGTACTGCTCGGCGTGGCCATGTTCGTCGTCGGCACCGGCGTCGGCATGACCATGCAGAACCTGGTGCTCGCCGTGCAGAACACGGTGGCGCTCAAGGACATCGGCGCGGCCAGCTCCAGCGTGGCGTTCTTCCGCTCCCTCGGTGGCACCATCGGCGTCTCCGTGCTCGGCGCCGTCCTGGCCCGCCGGGTCACCGACCGGATCACCCACGACCTGGCCGCCGCGGGCATCCCGACCAACGACGGTGGGGGAAGCAGCAGCTTGAACCTCAGCGCCCTGCCCGCGCCGGTGGAGCACATCGTCCGCGCCGCCTACGGCGACGCCACCGGACACATCTTCCTCATCTCGGCCGCGATCGCCGTCGTCGGCATCCTCGCCGCGCTGCTGCTCAAGCCGGTCACCCTGCGGTCCAGCCTCGACCTGCCCGACAGCGCACGGTCGGCCGCCGTCGCGGCCGACGCGGTCGACGGCGCGCCCGCCTTCGACCAGGTGCCCGTCGACGCCGGGACGAACCGCGATCCGTCCCGCCGCTGACACCTGACCCAAGGATTCAGGGCCGTCGCCGTCCCCGGCGGCGGCCCTGAACCGTCCCAGGCCGGCATCTGCCGGCCGTGACCGAATCGAGAACGTGTGGACACCACGGAGGCGGCCCCGACGGCAGGACCCGACGGGCGGCGCAACGACGCCCTGCGCCGCGCGGCGCGCGAACTGGCGCTCGTCGCCGCGCTGTTCCTCGCGTACAAGATCGGTCGGGTCGCCGCCGCGGGCCGGGCGCCGACCGCGGTGCTCAACGGGGAACGGGTCTGGCGGTGGGAACGGCTGCTCCACCTGCCCGGCGAGACCACCCTCCAGCAGCCGCTGCTCGCCCACGAGCTCCTGGTGCGGCTGGCCAACGAGTACTACGCCTACGTGCACTTCCCAGCCACAATCCTCTGCCTGGTGTGGTTGTACGTGCGCCACCCCGCGCACTACCGGTGGGCCCGTCGGCTGCTCGCCACGCTCACCGCGGCCGCGCTGGTGCTGCACTTCCTCGTCCCGCTGGCTCCGCCGCGGCTGACCGGCGGGACCGGCGTGGTCGACACCGCGAGCCGGTTCGGGCCCACGGTCTACGGCGCGCCCGAGGCCGACACGGTGAGCAACCAGTACGCCGCCATGCCGTCCCTGCACGTCGGCTGGGCGCTGGTCGTCGCCCTCGTGCTGGTCAGGGTCACGGCCGGCCGGCTGCGCTGGCTCTGGCTGGCGCACCCGCTCGCCACGCTGCCGGTGGTCGTCGCCACCGGCAACCACTACTGGCTGGACTGCCTGGTCGCCGCGGCACTGCTCGGCGTCCTCCTGGCGGCGCTGCCGGGGCCGGGCAGCGGCCGCCGACCGGTCGCCGCGGCGGTGCCGGACGGCATGGCGCGGACCGGTCGGCACGTGCCGCCGCTGCGGGGACGCCGCGGCCGTCCCGGCGCGTCCCTCCCAGACCGGACCCGGCCCGCCGGCCGGTGGCAGCGTGCGGCCCCCAGATAGCCACCGCCCGCCCGGGGTTCCCCCGGCCTCGGCGTCGCGGTGCGAGGTCGATCTGCTCGCCCGCGTCCGGTGGCCGCGGCCCGGGCCGGTCGGCTAGGGCTTCAGGATCACCTTGACGCAGTCCTCCTGCTTGTTCTTGAAGATGTCGTAACCCTGGGGCGTGTCCTGCAGCCGCAGGGTGTGGGTGATGATGAAGCTGGGGTCGATCTCGCCCCGGCGGATCCGCTCCAGCAGCGGCCGCATGTAGCGCTGCACGTGGGCCTGACCGGAGCGCATGGTCAGCGAGCGGTTCATGAACGAGCCCATCGGGAACTTGTCGATGAACCCGCCGTACGCGCCGACGGCCATGATCGTGCCGCCGTTGCGGCAGCTCAGGATCGCCTCGCGCAGCGCGTGTGGCCGGTCCGTCTCCACCTTGGCCGCCTGCTTCGCCCGGTCGTACGCGTGCAGCGCCGCCGACGCGTGGTGCCCCTCCATCCCGACCGCGTCGATGCACGCGTCCGGGCCCCGGCCGGCGGTCATCTCCCGCAGCGTGTCCAGGACGTCGGTCTCCTCGTAGTTGATCGTCTCCGCGCCGGCCTTGTCGCGGGCCATCCGCAGCCGGTACGGGTACCGGTCGATGACGATCACGCGGCCGGCGCCCAGCAGGTAGGCGCTGACGGTGGCCAACTGGCCGATCGGACCCGCACCCCAGATGGCGACGGTGTCGCCGGGCTTGATGTCGCACTGCTCGGCGGCCATGTAACCGCTGGGCAGCACGTCGGACAGGAACAGCACCTTCTCGTCCGGCAGGTCATCCTCGATCTTGAGGGCGCCGACGTCGGCGTAGGGCACCCGCACGTACTGCGCCTGGCCGCCCGCGTACCCGCCCATCAGGTGGGAGTAGCCGAAGATGCCGGCGGGGGAGTGGCCCATCGCCAGCTCCGCGATCGCGGCGTTCGGGTTGGAGTTCTCGCAGACCGAGTAGAGCCCGTTCTGGCAGGAGATGCAGTCACCGCAGGCGATGGGGAAGCCGACGACCACCCGGTCACCGACGCGCAGCCCGTCCCGCGCGCTCTGGCCGAGCTCCACGATCTCGCCCATGAACTCGTGCCCGAGGATGTCACCGCGCTTCATGGCGGGGATGAACCCGTCGAGCAGGTGCAGGTCGGAGCCGCAGATGGCGGACGAGGTCACCCGGACCACGGCGTCGCGCGGGTTGAGGATCTGCGGGTCGGGTACGTCTTCGACCGCCACCCGGTTCGGAGCGATCCAGCAGTTGGCCTTCATCGTGCCCCCCTCACGCGATCCGGGCCAGCGGCCGGGCCGGGCGCTGCCGGGCCTGCGCCTTGACGCTCGTCCCGTCCGGCATGCCGTCGGACCGGGCGATCTCACCGGTCTCGATGACCTGCTTGAACCGCCGTAGGTCGTCGCAGATCTGTTGTTGCGGGTTCTCGCCGAACGCGCGCGCCGCCAGCCGGCCCATGGCGCGGCCGGGCACCGAGTACTCCAGCTCGACCCGCACCTCGGTGCCCCGGTTGCCCGCGGCCGGCATGAACCGCACGCTGCCGCCGTTCGGCACCCGCGCGCCGTCGAGGGAACGCCACCGGATCAGCTGGTTGGGCCGGTCCTCGATGATCTCGGCCTCCCACTGCACACTCCGGCCGGCGGGGGCCTTCGCGGTCCACCGGGACCGGCGCGGGTCCGTCCGGCGTACCGACTCGAGGTGGTACATGAAGCGGGGCAGGTTCTCGAAGTCGTGCCAGAAGTTGTAGGTCTCCTCGGGGGTGCGGTTGACCGTCACCGAGCCGTACGCCCGGCCGCCGTCGTAGACCCGGCGGCGCTGGGTCGCTCGGATCGAGGCGTACAGGTCGACCGCGGTGATCCCGGCGAGGGCGGCCATGGTGTACGTCAGCCGGCGCCGCCGCTCGCCGCGGCGGTGACGCATCGCCTGGCCGGTCGCGGCCAGGTCCAGCACGTCACCGGCGACCCGGGTCCACCCGGCCAGGCCGGCCCGGCGCGGAATCAGCAGCGCGGCGGCGTGGCCCAGCTCCCGGGCGCCGGCGGCACGCAGGACCATCCGGGCGGTGGGTGAATCGTCGACGCCGCATGCCTGGGCGACCCTGGACCCGCCGGCGAGGGCGGTCACGCCGAGACCGAGGCTGAACCAGCCGAGCAGACGCGCCAGCCCTTCCGATCCGCGGTCCTGCGCCGCTCGCTCGATCCCGAGGGTGTCCGTCACCGAGCGGACCCCCATGGTCGTTTTTCCTGTCATGCCTGCTCACCCGTCTTCGAGTAGTTGGTGCCGGCGAACGGCGTGGCGTCCGGTACTGGCCGGCGTGCCTTTCCCGCAAAATCCGTTCCCACACCCGCGAACCGGGTCGAATCCACCGGCCGGCCCGTGCCCGTGGGGGACCGCCGCTCGCCACGACGCACGACCGGCAGTCGCGGGGCCGGATTGTCCCGCGCGCCGCGCCGCTGCGGGTCCGTTTGCCCAGGCCGGCCTCGGGAACGCGGCTGGGCACGAGCGCGCCGCCGCAGGGGCGGCGCCGCGAAGGGAGTCTGCATCATGGCCAACGCCCAGCAGCCGCTGCGCGGTAAGCGAGTCGCCTTCCTCGCCGCCGACGGGGTTGAGGAGATCGAGTACACGCAGTCCCGGGCCGCCGCGGAGCAGGCGGGTGCCGAGGCACAGCTCATTTCCATCAAGTCCGGCGAGATCCAGTCCATGAACCGGGACATCAACCCGGCCAACCGCTACCGGGTGGACCGTACGGTGGGCCAGGCGGATCCCGCCGACTACGACGCCCTGGTGCTGCCCGGCGGGGCGGTCAACCCGGACCGGCTCCGGATGAACCAGGCGGCGATGAACTTCGTCAAGGCGTTCTTCCAGCAGAACAAGCCGGTGGCGGCAATCTGCCACGGCCCGTGGTCGCTGGTCGAGACCGGGATGGTCAAGGGACGGACGGTCACCTCGTTCCCCAGCCTGCACACCGACATCGTCAACGCGGGCGGGAACTGGGTCGACCAGCAGGTCCAGGTGGACAACGGCCTGGTCACCAGCCGTGCCCCGGGCGACCTGCCGGCGTTCTGCGACAAGATGGTCGAGGAGTTCGCCGAGGGTACGCACCGCCAGACGGCAGCGGCCTGAGGCCTGCCGCGGTGCTGGTCCGGGGTCCGCGCCCGGTCCAGCGCCCGCCTCTGCGCCCGCGCGTGGTGTGGAACCGGCCCGAGCGGGAAGGCACTCCGGGTCACCCACCGCGCACCGCTCGCGCGTCGCGACGGACTGGAGAGGCATGGGCGCCAGAACCTTCATCGTGGCCGGAGGGACCAGTGGACTCGGTCTGGCCGTCGCCCGCCTGCTCGTCGAGGAGCATCAGGTGATCGTTCTGGGTGACGTGCCCGACGAGGTCGCCGCGGTGGCCGACGACCTGAAGTGCGCCGGGATCGTCTGCGACATCTCCTCCTACGAGCAGGTCCGGGACGCGTTCGCCGCTGCGGTCGACCGGTACGAGGTGATCGACGGCGTCGCGGCGTGCGCGTCGGTGTGGGCGGGCGGTGACCTGGAGGAACTGTCCCCGCAGCGGATCCGCCGCGCGGTCGAGGTCAACGTGCTCGGCACCACGTTCCTGTGCCGGGAGGCCCTGCACCACCTGCACCGGCAGGACTTCGGCAACCTGGTGTACGTCGGCGCGATGGCGGTGACCCGGGCCCGTCCCGGCATTCCCGTCTATCGGGCGACCAAGAGTTACGGCACCAGCCTGATCGAGTCGCTGGCCGAGGCGCAGCACAGCAACCGGATCAAGGTCATGCAGTTGCACCCGGGGCCGATGCCCACCCGGCTGCAGGAGCGGGTCGGCGACGAGTTCCTCGACCAGGTCTACGCCATGCCCGAGCAGGTCGCGCCCGAGGTGGTCCGGCTGCTCCAGTTCACCCCCGACGACCTGTACGTCTCCGGGGAGCGGGTACTCCGGGCGGACGGCCGGTGGTAGCCGCCAACGACGCCACCGCGGCCGAGCCGCAGATCTCGGCGTGGGCGCCGTTGCGGACGGCGGTCTACCGCAGCCTGTGGCTGGCGCTGCTCGCAGCGAACATCGGCACCTGGATGCAGACGGTCGGCGCCCAGTGGCTGCTGGTCCACACGTCCGACGCCTCCACCCTGGTGGCCCTGGTGCAGACCGCCAGCCTGCTGCCGATGCTGTTGCTGGCGCTGCCCGCGGGCGCCCTCGCGGACACCTTCGACCGGCGGCACCTGCTGATCGCCGTGCAACTCTTCATGGTCGCGGTGGCGCTGGGGTTGACGCTGCTCACGGCGGCCGGGCGGATGCCGCCGGCGCTGCTGCTCACGCTCACGTTCGCCTTCGGCGTGGGGCAGGCGCTGACCCTGCCGGCCTGGGCGGCGGTGATCCCGGAACTGGTCTCCCGCGAGCAGTTGCGGTCGGCCTCCGCGCTCGGCTCGATCAGCGTCAACGTGGCCCGGGCCGTGGGGCCGGCGGTGGCCGGTGTGCTGATCGCCCGGGCGGGCGTGGCCCCGGTCTTCGGCTTCAACGCCGTGGCGTTCCTGGTGTTCGCGCTGGCGCTGGCCCGGTGGCGGCCGGGCGACGCCCGCGCCGTGGAGGTGCCCGAGCGGTTCACCGCCGCGCTTCGGGCCGGCGGTCGGTACGTGCGCCACTCGCCGACCGTGCGCCGGCTGCTGCGCCGTGCGCTGGTGTTCGTGATCCCGGCGAGCGCGCTGTGGGCGTTGCTGCCGCTGGTGGCCAGCCGGCGGCTCGGCCTGGGCTCCAGCGGATACGGGCTGTTGCTGGCCGCGCTCGGGGTGGGCGCGATCGTGGGCGCCCTGCTGCTGCCGTGGATCCGCACCCGGATGACCGCCAACCAGTTCCTGCTGGTCGCCGGGGTCTTGTACGGGGCGACGCTGGCCGTGGTGGCGTCGGTGCGGATCATCCCGGTGGTGCTGGTCGCGCTGCTGCCCGCCGGGGTGGCCTGGGTGGCCGTCCTGGCCAACGTCAACGCCGAGATCCAGCTGTTCCTGCCGGCCTGGGTACGCGCCCGCGGCCTGGCCGTCTACCAGGTGGTCCAGGGCGGCGGGCAGGCAGTCGGCGCGTTCGTGTGGGGCGTGGTGGCCGACTTCGGTGGGCTGGTCACCGCGTTCTACGTCGCCGCCGTGCTGATGCTGATCGGCGCGTTGACCTCCCAGATCTGGCCGCTGCCGGACCTGCGCGGGGTGATCAAGGATCCGGCCGTCTACCGGCCGCCGCTGTCGCTGGTGCTGGAACCGGACCCCCGGATCGGTCCGGTGCTGGTGCTGGTCACGTACACCGTCCGGCCGGAGCGGGAGGCTGAGTTCCTGGCGGCGATGGAGCACATCCGCGGCTTCCGGCAGCGCACCGGGGCGATGCGGTGGGGCCTGTTTCGCGCCGGGGAAACCCCGGATCAGCTCACCGAGGTCTATCTGGTGCCGTCCTGGGACGAGCACCTGCGCCAGCACGGTGGCCGGTTGACGGAGGCCGACCAGCAGGCCGAGGACCGGGCCCGGGAACTCGCCGAGGGCGCGCCGGAGGTGCGCCACCTGTTGCCGGCCGCGGCCGACCTGGCGATGACCGACCATCAGGCGGCGGCGTGACCGGCACCCCGGCAGCACCGCCGGCACGTCGGGTGGACAATGTTCCTGCTCGACAGTACTAGCCGGACACGCTGGGCCGGCCGAACAGTGTGGCGTAACCGGACGGCAGCTGGGTCAACACGTCGTTGAGCTCCCCGCCGGACACCGCGTCGGCGATGGTCGTCAGGACCGCGCTGGCGTCCCACTCGGCGGTCCGCTCGGTCGCGCCGGTCCCGTCGCTGATCCGCTGGAGGAATTCGGCCACCCCGACGCGCTGACCGCCGCCGGTCGTGGTCTCCAGGAAGTCGCCCAGCTGGTCCGGCAGTTGCGAGCCGAGCTGTCTCGCCTCGTCCGCGGTCAGCCGTTCCGCGAGGGCGGTCACCACCACGCTGATCACCTGCTGCGTCTCCGCGGCGTCGTCGTACTCGCCCCGTTCCCGCACTCGCGCCACGAATTCCTGATACTTCATCCCGCCCCCACCACAGCCGCAGCTCACCCAGGCCCCGGCGCCGGATGGGCCGCGACCGCCTGCCGGCAGACGGCGGCCTCAGACAAATGCCGTCCGCGAGGATGATCCTGACACGTGTCGTTGGCCGTTGCGCCTGCTTCGGCGGCATCTGCTGAGACCAGACGTGCGGGCAGGGCGGCGCGGAAGCCTAGGTGTGCTGTCGGAGCCAGGTGCGTAGCCGGTCGAGGGGACCGTTGGCGGGTGCTGGCGGGAGGGCGCGGAGCAGCTCCGCGTCGGTGGCGGGACGGGCGGCCAGCGCGACCTGGCGCAGCAGCGCGCGGTCCACGGAGACGCCGCCGGTGACCCGGACGTCGACCTCTCCGCGCCGCAGCACGTAGCCCTGCGTCCCGTCACCCCGGACGTAGGTCAGTCCGTCGCCTTCCGGTTGGCAGATGACCTGGAAGCAGATCTCGTCACTGGCCGCCCGGACGGCGTGGAGCGAGATGAGCACGCTCTGCGGCCCGCTGGCATGGTCGGCCGGCTCATAGATCGTGCCGGGAGGAATGCCCATGGGCTGCCCGCGATAGCCCGGTACGTCCGCCACGAACATCCTCTCGGGCGCAGCTGCCGTCGCCCGCTCGGCTGCTGTAGCCGGACGGACCGTCAGGGCGGCCTGGCGCAGGAGTTGCCGGTCGACGGCCAGCGACCCGGCCACCATGACGCTCGCCGCACCGCGGCGGACCCGGTATCCGTGCTCCACCACCCCGTGGAGGTAGGCCAGGCCGCCGGACTCCAGAGTGCAGTCGGCGGTGGACAGGTGCGAATCCACGGGGACCTGGCACTCGCCGTCGCGCCACGCCGACGGTCCATAGGCGACGATGGTGACGTATCGCGGCGGCGGGACGGCGTTCGGGTCGGCGGGCAGGAAATCCCCGGTGCCGAGCCGACCGCCGTAGGCGTCGTCGACCGGGCGGTAGCCGGGGATCTCCACCGCATAGGCCGTGCTGCGGTCGAGGCCGGCGGATTGCAGGCGCATCGGCAGCTCGTCCGGGCCGAGATGTTTCAACGCGAGCAGTCCCAGCGCGGCGACCCCGACGAGCGCCGCCGCCGCGCCGAGCCGGAGCGGCCGTGGGCGCAGCAGCATCCCCGCCATCAGGACGAACGGCACACCCCCGAGGACGACCGTCAAGACCTGACGGTTGCTGACCCCAAGTTGCGCCTCGTCGGTCACGGCCCAGCCCAACCGCCACAGTGCGGCACCGCCCCCGAAGACCAGCAGCGCCCAGCACGCCCGGCGTGGCCCGGTCCCGCCGAGGACCGAGACCGCGCCGGTGAGGCTGATGACCAGCCACAGACACGCGACGACGGCGGCCACGCCGCCCAGCGCGCCGGCCAGCACCGCGCCCCAACCGATGAAGAGCAGCGGTGCCAACCCCTGCACCACAGCCGGCAGCAGCAGGCCGCCCAGCGCCCACACCGCCCCGAGCTGCAGCGCGACAAGTCCTCGGGCGCCGTCGGCATTCGTCATGTCCGTGATCGTGGTACGCCGCCGGCCCGGGCACCTGAGCCCACGTACTCACGCGGGGCGACCTGCGGCTGGCAAATATATAGACAAGCGCCTTTACTGTTAACAAGGTTTAATTTATGTTCATCACATCTCCCACATGTCCCCCGGAAGGAGAAGCCGCCATGCGTCGAGGAATCAGACTCCCGCTCCTCACGACGGGCGTCGTCGCGTCCACCCTGGCCGTCGCCGCGCCCGCCCAGGCCCACGGGTACGTCTCCTCGCCCCCCAGCCGCCAGGCGCTGTGCGCTCAGAACCGGGTCCCGGACTGCGGTCAGATCAAGTACGAGCCGCAGAGCGTCGAAGGCCCGAAGGGGCTGCGGAGCTGCCACGCCGGGATCGCCCAGTTCGCCGTACTGAACGACGACAGCCGCAACTGGCCGGCCACCTCGGTCGGCAGCACGGTCACGTTCACCTGGGTCAACACCGCCCGCCACGCCACCAGCAACTGGGAGTACTGGATCGGCAACACCCGGGTCGGCGTCTTCGACGGCGGTGGCCGCCAGCCCGACGCCACCGTGTCGCACACCGTCAACCTCGGCGGGTTCTCCGGCCGCCAGAAGCTCCTCGCGATCTGGAACATCGCCGACACCGCCAACGCCTTCTACTCCTGCGTTGACCTGCAGATCGGCGGCGGTGGTGGCCCGACGCCCAGCCCGACGCCGACCACGCCGTCGCCCACGCCCAGTCCGACGGTGAGCCCGACCAGCTCGCCCGCCCCGGGCGGCACGTGGACCGCCGGCCGGGCCTACCAGGTCGGTGACCAGGTCACCTACAACGGCCTGACGTACCGCTGCCGCCAGGCGCACACGGCGCTCCCGGGATGGGAGCCGCCGAACACCCCGGCGCTGTGGCTCCAGATCTGACCGCCCGGGTGCGGCCACGCCGGGCGTGTGCCGCACCCGGCCCCCGGCCGACGGAACGGAGGAACGGCATGCGTCGCCTGCTGCCCGCCGCCATGCTGGTGATCCTGCTGCCCGCCGGGTGCGCAGCAGATCCGCCGCGGCCCGCCCCCGCGCCGAGCGTGGCCGCCGACACCACGACCAGCGGCATCGACGTGCTGTTCCTGACCATGATGGTGGCGCACACCGAGCAGACCCTGGAGATCGTCCGGCTCGGGCTCGACCGCGCGGCGGACACCCGGATCCGTACGCTCATCGCCGCCATCGACGTCACCGAGACCGACGAACTGGCCAGCATGCGCGGCTGGTTGCGCGACGCCGGCCCTTCGGCGATGGCCGTCGCCGCCCGGCACGACCACTCCGGACACAGCGACGCCGTCGCCGGCCTCGCCCGGCTGCGCGCCGCCGCGCCCGGCGACGTGGACCGGGTGCTCCTGGACGTGCTCAGCGCGCACCAGCGGACGGCGGCCGCCCTGGCCGGGGCGCAGGTGCGTGCCGGCAGCAGCGAGCGGGTCCGGGAGCTGGCCCGGCGCATCGAACGCTCGCGCACCGCCGAGGTCGAGCTGATGGCGAAGCTTCCGGCCGCGCCGCCCGGGCGATGACGGTACGGACCGGCGGACCGGCCCTCCGGAAGAGCTGGCGGCTGGCCGTCCCTACTCGCCTCCTCGCGTTCCCGCCGCTGTTCCGCGCCGACGTCTGCCGGTGGCGGGGTGATGCCTTGGCGCGACTCCGCCAGCGGCAGCTATTCACCCGGCTGCGACGCCGACGGTAGAACGTTTCGCATGTCATCACCATTACCGCCCTCTATGCCTGGCCGGGTCCGGCAGCGGCTGATCGCCGCCGTGACGGCGGCCGGCCTGATCACTGGCGGAATCGCCGCGGTCCAGGCGCCGGCGACCGCGGCGAACCCTGCCACCGCCCCCAAGGCCCCGATCAAGTCCACGCACATCGTTACCCTGGTCACCGGCGATGTGGTCACGGTGACCACCTCCGTCGGTGGCGCGGAGACGGTCGATGTCGACCGGCCCGACAACGCCACCGGCGGCGTCCACCTGCAGGAGAGCGGCGAAGACCTGTTCGTCCTGCCCGACGAGGTACTGCCCCTGCTGGCCGCCGACAAACTGGACCGGCGGCTGTTCAACGTCACCGATCTCATCGAGATGGGCTACGACGACGCGACGACCGCGAGCCTGCCACTGATCAGCACGTACGCGCCGGCAAGGGCGCGTGCGGCCAAGCCGGTCCCGCCGCAGGGCGCGAAGCTGGTCCGCGACCTGCGGCGGGTCGGTGCCGCCGCGTTGGCGGTGGACAAGCGGCACACCCGCTCCTTCTGGACCACCCTTGCCCCGGCCGCCCCCGGGTCCAGCCCGGCGCTGGGCAGTGGCATTGAGAAGCTCTGGTTGGACGGCCGGGTCACCGCCAGCCTCAAGGAGAGCGTGCCGCAGATCGGCGCTCCGCAGGCGTGGGCTGCCGGGTACGACGGCCGCGGGGTGAAGGTCGCCGTACTGGACACCGGGGTGGACGCCAGCCATCCCGACCTCGCCAACCAGATCGACGAGAAGGTCAGCTTCGTACCGGACGAGGACACGGCCGACGTCAACGGTCACGGCACCCATGTCGCCTCGACGATCGTGGGCACCGGTGCGGCGTCCGGCGGCTCGTACAAGGGTGTCGCGCCCGGCGCGGACCTCATCGTGGGCAAGGTGCTCAACAACGCCGGTTCCGGCCTGGACTCCTGGGTGCTCGCCGGCATGCAGTGGGCGGCCGAATCCGGGGCGGATGTGGTCAGCATGAGCCTGAGCGACCCGACGCTGTCCGACGGGACCGACCCGATGGCGGTGGCGGTCGACACGCTGTCCGCGCAGTACGGCACGCTGTTCGTCATCGCTTCCGGCAACGCCGGGCCGCAGAGCATCGGCACGCCCAGCTCGGCCGCCAGCGCCCTGACGGTCGGTGCCGTCGACAAGCAGGACCGGTTGGCGTACTTCTCCAGCACCGGTCCGCTGGTGCGCAGCGGTGCCCTCAAGCCGGACATCACCGCCCCCGGCGTCGACATCACCGCCGCCCGCTCGCAGCAGATGACCACGGGCTCCGGCCTGTACCGGAGCATCAGCGGCACGTCGATGGCCACCCCGCACGTCTCGGGCGCCGCGGCGATCCTGGCCCAGCGTCACCCGGACTGGTCCGGCGCGCAGCTCAAGGACGCGCTGATGAGCAGCGCGAAGGGGCTGGCCGCCGGGTACTCGGCGTACGAGGTGGGCACCGGCCGGCTCGACGTCGCCGCCGCCGTGCGGGCGACTGTCCGGGCCAGCGGCTCGGTCTTCTTCGGCAACTTCGACTGGCCGCACGAGCCCACCGACGCCCCGGTGACCAAGCAGGTGACGTTCACCAACTCGGGCAGCACCGCCGTGACGCTGAACCTGGCGATCGCCGGCTCGGGCCCGTTCGCACTGGGCGCCTCCTCGGTGACGGTGCCCGCGGGTGGGAGCGCGAGCGTGCCGGTCACCGGTGACCCGACCAAGCCCGGCACCGGCCAGTTCACCGGCTACCTCGTCGGCACCGACGCCGCCACGGGCACCGCGGTCACCCGTACCTCGCTCGGTCTGCTCAAGGAGGACGAGCGCTACGACCTGAAGGTCAAGCTGATCGGCCGGGACGGCAAGCCCGCCACCTCGAACGTCGTGATCAAGAAGGCCGGCGAGTTCTACCCGTGGGTGCTCACCGTCGACGGTGAGATGACGCTGCGGATGCCGCCGGGCACCTACACGGTCGAGTCGACGCTGGACGTTCCGGGTGAGCGAGCCGACTCGCTCGGCCTCGCCCTGCTGGTGGACCCGGAGACCGCGCTCGACGGCTCCGGAGCCGAGGTGGTGCTGGACGCGAGCAAGGCGCGTCTGCTGGACACCGTCGCGCCGCAGCGGAGCCAGGACCGGCAGCGCAAGCTCGACTACACCGTCACGTACGCCAACGGCGACAGCTTCCGTGACGGGTTCGTGGTGCCGATCAAGTACGACGATCTCTACGTCACGCCGACCGACAAGGTCAGCCAGGGGTCGTTCACGATGGCCACCCGGTGGCGCAAGGGCGAGCCGCAGCTCAGCGTGGATGTCCCCGGCCTGCCGGCCGTGGACGTGACGGTCCAGCCGGGCAGCACCCTCACCGCCGGCCGGGCGACCCTGCCCGCGGTCTACGCGGGCACCGGTGCGGCCGCCGACTACGCCACGCTCGACGCGAAGGGCAAGGCTGTGGTGGTGACCCGCAGCGACGCGGTCAGCGCCAGGGACCGTACCGCCGCCGCCGTGGCCGCCGGGGCGAAGGTGCTGCTGGTCGTCAACGACGGCGTCGGCGTGCTCAACGAGTCGGTCGGCACGTCGCCGATCCCGGTCGCCACCGTGCACCGCGACGCCGGAGCGCAACTGGTCAGTCTGGCCAAGGCCGGCACGTTGCCGCTGATCACCAACCAGGTGCCGAACGCGAGCTACGTCTACGACCTCACCCGCAACTACTCCGGGCAGGTGCCGGACCGGGCGCTCACCTACCACCCGAACAGGAATGACCTGGCCCGGATCGACGCGCGCTACTACAGCGTCACCGGGGGAATGGACGGCGGCGGCTACCGGTACGACATGACCTTCAAACCGTCCCTCGGCTTCCAGGAGCGGGAGTGGCACCCCGCCACCCGCACCGAGTGGGTCACCCCGAAACAGGCCTGGCACGAGTCGCACGTGCAGGGCAGCTGGACGGACACGGCCAACCGCAACACGTACGCCAAGGGCAGCACCACCCGCCACGACTGGTTCGCCCCGGCCATCCGGCCGGCGTTCAACCGGGCGTTCGCGGTCCAGAACAGCCGCTACCGCGACAACATGACCATCAACGTCCAGGCCTGGAGCCCGTCCGGGGAGGGGCTGGAGCACGGCGGCAACCTGGAGTGGGGCTCGGTGCCGACCAACCTGAAGCTCTACCAGGGCGACCGGATGCTGTACGAGAACAAGTTCTCGTCCGACCTGCAGTGGAAGTCGGTGCCGGCCGGCACGCTGCCCTACCGCCTCGTGCTGGACGCATCCCGCCCGGCCGAGCAGTGGCGGCTGTCGACCCGCACGCACACCGAGTGGGACTTCGTCTCCAGCTCCAACGAGGCGGACAACTTCGAACCGTTCGCGTTGCTGCAGATGGAGTACCGCCTCGACACCGACCTGCACGGCGACGTGAAGGCGGGCACCACCGAGGGGATCCGCCTCAAGCCGATCCCGCAGGCGGGCGGCGGGCCCAGCACCGGCAACGTCACCTCGGTGACCCTGGAGGTGTCCTACGACGACGGCGCCAATTGGCAGCAGGTGACCCTGAGCAAGGACACCGGCGACTGGTGGAACGGCGCGCTCAAGCTGGCGAATCAGCCGGGCGGCTTCGTGTCGGTGCGGGCCACCGCGACCACCGACGCCGGCTTCGGCATCAAGCAGGAGATCATCCGGGCGTACGGCCTCCGGTGAGACCGTTCGAGGGGCCCTGGGGCGGCGACGTCCCAGGGCCCGTCCCGTCTCTCCCATCCCCACCTGGGTCTGGGCAAGATCCAACACGGTGGCGCATACTCTCCCCGCAGCGACAGGTGGAGGGGAGGCGGCCGCCGATGCTGGGCGCGTTGGGTCTGAGCCCCGAACACGAAGCGGTGTACGGCGTGCTCGCCGGCCGTGCCCAGGCCAACTCGGCGGAGCTGAGCGAAGCCCTGCACCTGCCCGCGTCCGCGGTCGAGGCGGCGCTGGCGCAGCTGGCGGCGTGCGGTCTGGTGAGGTCCACGTCCGACGGCGAGTACGCCGCGGCGCCGCCCGCGCTCGCGCTCGGTGCGATGATCAGCGAACGGCGGGCGGCCCTGCGCATTGCCGAACTGGCGCTCGTCAACCTCGCCGAGGAGCACCGCAAGGCGATGGCGGGCCGCACCATCAGCGAGTTGATCGAGGTGGTCACGGGCGTCGAGGCGGTCCGGCATCGGTTCGCGCAGGTGCAGCATGCCGCCCGTACTCAGGTTCGCAGCTTCGTCACCACACCGTTCGTCGCTGTGCCGCCGGGTGAGAATTCGGCCGAGTCGCAGGTGGTGGCTCAGGGTGTGCGTTACCGGGTCGTGGTTGACCGGGCGGTGCTCGCCGAGCCGGGCGTCGTCGCCGAGACCATCGACTCGCTGCGCAGGGGCGTCGAGGTGAGAGTGGCCGAGTCGCTACCGATCAAGCTCATGCTGGCCGACGCCGAACTGGGCCTGGTGCCCTTGACCATCACGCCGGGCGACGAGCCCGGGGCGGTGCTGCTGCACCGTGCCGGCCTGCTCACGGCGATGGATGCGCTGTTCGAGATCGTGTGGCGCGGCGCCCATCCGCTCGACGTTTCCGCATTCGGCGAGCTCACCACCGAGGACGCCCAGGGCGCGGACTCAGCGGCGCCAACCGGGTTGGACCGCAGGATCCTGGCTCTGCTGCTGGCCGGACTCACGGATCAGGCGGTCGCCAGCCAGCTCGACCTGTCCCTGCGAACCCTGCAACGCCGCCTCCGTTACCTGATGGATCTCGCCGGCGTCCAGAGCCGGATGCAACTCGGCTGGTACGCCGCCCGCCACAACTGGGCGTGACCGGTCCGGGCGTCCGGTCGGCGTCCACTGCGGAGCACTGCCCCGCAAGCCTCGTTTCGGCAACGAATCTCGCGGTCTCCGCCGCATGTGAACCTCCACTTTGGCGTCACCGGGTGAACCGCGACAGGCGTAGGAGGTGCTGGCCGAATGTTTCGCCACTCGTCGGATGATCGGCCGTAAGGGGCACCGTAGCGTCGATTCGATTCACCTCGCACGGGTCTGGTTACTGAACGTGAACGCCGGGCGAGCGCCGCGGATGGGCGTGGCGGGCCGCCCGGTGGCGGTGGTGGATCGGCGCTCCGTGCTGTCTTTTCCAACCCCCGAAAGGAGCAACGGTGCCTCTGCATTGGCGTCCGTCCCGTGGTCGTCGCAACGCCGCGTTGTTGCTGTCCACGACCCTGGTCGCGGCTACGACGTCGTTGACCGCGGGACCGGCTTGGGCTGAGCCCGATGGGCCTGGTCCGAAGAATCCGATCTTCCTGACCGGCCCGAACGAAGGCGCGGCGAAGGACATCGCCATGTCCTATCTGCGGGCTCATCCCGGCGACTTCGGTGTCGCCGCCGGAGACCTGTCCGACCTCGCGGTGGCGTCCAGCTCCACCAGCCCCCACAACGGGGTCACCCACGTCAACCTGGCCCAGCGGCACAAGGACCTCGACGTGTTCGGGGCCACCGCCACGGTCAACATCGCCCGGGACGGCAGTGTCATCTTCGTCGGTGACAGCCTCGTGTCGGATCTGTCCGGCAAGGCCTCCGGCGCCGCCTCGTTGGACGCGGTCGAGGCCGTGCAGGCCGCTGCCGACGCGCTGGATCTGGCGGATCCGGCCAACCCGAAGGTGATGAGCCGCAGCGGCGGCGCGGCGCAGCGGACGGTGGTGTCCGGCAGCGGCATCTCCGACCAGCCCATCCCGGCCAAGCTCGGCTGGCAGCCGACCGACGACGGGTTGCGTCTGGCCTGGCAACTGGTCATCGACGACTCCTCCGACACCCATCTGTGGAACGCCAGCGTCGACGCGCACACCGGCGAGCTGCTCAACGCCGACGACTGGACCGACCACGACAGCCCGAAGGACCTGGCCGCGACGCTGGGCCGTCGCGAGGCCCCCGCCACGACGGTCGCCACCACCAGCACCCCCGCCGCCAAGATCCGCCCGCCGAGCCCGGTCGATGACGGGTCCAGCTACCGCGTCTTCGAGTTCCCGAAGGGTGACCCGAACGACGGCCCGCAGACCGTGGTGACAAACCCGGCGGACGAAGACGCCTCGCCGTACGGCTGGCACGACACCAACGGCGCCCCGGGCGCCGAGTACACCATCACCCGGGGCAACAACGCGCACGCCTACACCGACCGGGACGCCAACAACCAGATCGACCCCGGCAGCTCCGCCGAGGGCGGCGCCGGCCTGACCTTCAACTTCCCGGCCGACCTGAACGAGCACCCGCAGACCTACACCCAGGCCGCCGTGGTGAACCAGTTCTACTGGTGCAACATGGTCCACGACCTGACCTACCGGTACGGCTTCGACGAGGCGTCCGGCAACTTCCAGGTCAACAACTACGGTCGGGGCGGCACCGGCGGCGACGACGTGCAGTGCGAGGCGCACGACGGCTCCGGCCAGAACAACGCCAACTTCTCCACGCCGGCGCTGGACGGCGGTCGCCCCCGGATGCAGATGTTCCTCTGGCCGGGCAACCAGTTCGGCCTGCCCAACGCCGTGACGATCGACGCGGGGTCCGCCGCCGGCACCTACGAGGCGGAGTACGCGCGGTTCACGCCCGCGCCCACCAGCGCCGGATTCGCCGGCGAGGTGGTGCTGGTCAACGACGGCGTCGGGGCGACCGGCGACGGCTGCACCGCCTACACCCTGCCGCAGGGTGCGATCGCCGTGGTCGACCGGACCAGCGGCTGCAACTTCTACACCCAGGTGGCCAACGCCGAGAAGGCCGGTGCCGCCGCCGTGGTGGTGGTCAACAACGTGGCGGGCGCCCCGGCGGCGATGAGCGGATCCATGAGTCCGGCGGTCGGTATTCCCGCGGTCATGGTGAGCCAGGCCGACGGAAACCGCATCAAGGGCGGCCTGCCGGCCGCGGGCCGGGTGCACCGCAACCTGGCCCGGCCGGCGATGCGGGACGCCTCGTTCCGCTCGGAGACGATCTTCCACGAGTACGGCCACGGCGTTTCCAACCGGCTGACCGGTGGCCCGACCGTCAACTGCCTCACCGGCGACGAGCAGATGGGCGAGGGCTGGAGCGACTTCCTCGCGATCACCGCGCTGCTCAACCCCGCGATCGACGACCCGGAGAACGCCCGCGGTTACGGGCAGTACGCGCTGTTCCAGGACAGCCGGGTGGGTGACGGCATCCGCCCGCGGCCGTACTCGCGGAACATGGACATCCAGCCGTTCACCTACGACAGCATCAAGACCGGCGGCTGGCTCAACGGCACCTCCCTCGCCGCGCCGCACGGCATCGGCCACGGCTGGGCTTCGATCCTGTGGGACATGACCTGGAACCTGGTCGACCGCCACGGCTTCAACCCGAACGTCTACGAGGCGTGGAACACCGGCGGTAACAACCTGGCGCTGCAGCTGGTCATCGACGGGCTGAAGATGCAGGGCTGCGGTCCGGGCTTCGTGACCGGCCGTAACGCGATCATCGCCGCCGACGCCGCCCTCACCGGCGGGGAGAACGCCTGCATCCTCTGGGGCTCCTTCGCCCGCCGTGGCCTCGGCTACAGCGCGGTGCAGGGCACCACCGGTCGCAACGACAACACCGAGGCGTTCGACACCCACCCGTCCTGCCGCGGCGACTTCGTCGGCCGCTCGGCGCAGCCGGCGCTGAACACCGTTGTCGCCGGTGACGCCGTACCGATGAAGTTCAAGCTCGCCGCCGACCGGGGCCTGAACATCCTCGCCAGCGGCTCGCCGTACTCGCGGCTGGTCGACTGCGGCACCCTCAAGACCGTCGGCCCCGACGGCGCCATCACCCCGCGGCCGACCCCGGTCGCGGCCCGTAACCCCGGCGGATCGAGCATGTCGGTCAACGCCAACGGCCAGTACAACTACCCGTGGAAGACCGACCCGTCCTGGGCCGGCACCTGCCGCGAGTTCGTCCTGACCCTCGACAACGGCTTCCAGCACCGGGCCTACTTCAAGTTCACCAGCTGAGCCCTCGCCGCCGGTGGGAGCGCCCCGACGAGGAACGCTCCCTCCGGCGGCGTGGCAAGCGATGAGGGCCAGCTCCATGCGGAGCTGGCCCTCATCGTCGCCGAATCCAGACCGGGGCTGCCCGGACGGTCAGCCGACCGACTTGTTGTAGCTGTCGATGGCGCTCTGCACGCTGGCCGCGGCGTCCTTCATGGCCTGCTCCGCCGGCTTGCTACCGACAATCGCCGCCTCCAGGCCGTCCTCGGACGCCTTGCGCGCCTGCGGCATCACACCGAGCAGACATCCGGCCGACGCGACCGACGGGGGCAACGCGTGCAGTTGGTCGACGGCGGTGCGGAACTGCGGGAACTTCGCCATCCAGTCCTTGTCGATCTGCTCCTCCAGGGCCTTGGCGTTGATCGGCACGTAGCCGGTGCCGGTGTGCCACTTGGCCTGCGCTGCCGGGCTGGACGCGAACTTCACGAACTCCCAGGCGGCCCGCTTCTCCTGCGCACTGTGGCCGACACCGCCGATCCACAGCGAAGCTCCGCCGATGATCGGGCCACCCGCCGACGAGCTGTCCACCTTCGGGTAGGGGGCGGTGAGCACGGTGAACTTCCCCTTCGCCGCGTCGACGTAACCGCGCAGCACGCTGGTCGACTCCAGATGCATGGCGACCGTACCCGCCTTGAACGCGGCCTGCGCGTCGTCGGTCTTGCGTCCGGTGTTGGTCGCGTAGCCGCCCTTCACCAGGTCCGTCCACCACTGCGCGACGCCTACCGCGGTCTCCTGGTCGAACTGGACCTTCGAGGCCAGACCCGTACGCCCGTTGCCGTGGTCGCAGTACTCCTTGCCGTCGGTGGCGAGCAACTGCTCCAGCAGCCAGCCGTAGATCGCGGCGCCGAAGCCGTACTGGACGGTCTTGCCGCTGGCGTCCTTGACGGTCAGCTTCTTCGCCAGTTCCCCGATCTCGGTGAGGTTGCGCGGCGGCTTCGTCGGGTCGAGGCCGGCCCGCTCGAACGCCTCCTTGTTCAGGTACAGCAGTGGCGTGGAGGAGTTGAACGGCATCGACCACAGCTTGCCGTCGATGGAGTAGTAGCTGGCGATGTTCGGCTCGATGTCGGCGGCGTTGAACGCGTCCTTCTCGACGAACTTGTGGACCGGCACGACCTGCTTCGAGTCGACCATGAAGCGGGTGCCGATGTCGTAGATCTGCACCAGCGCCGGGGTGCTCTTCTGCTGGACCGACGCCTTGTACTTGGCGATCGTCTCGTCGTAGCTGCCCTGGAAGATCGCCTTGACCTCGACCTTGCCCCCGCTCTGGGCGTTGAAGTCGGCGACCAGTTGGTCGACCGCCTGGGCGTTCGCTCCCTTCATCGAGTGCCAGAACTCGATGGTGGTCTTGCCCGTGGCCTTCTCGAGCACCTCCGCGCCAGGCGCGTCGAGCGCGTCGCCGCCGGCATCGGATCCCGAGCCGCCGCACCCGCCCATCGCCGCGACGGCCACCAGGGCGACGAATGCCGTCATGGTTCGGCGGAGCCGAAGTCTTGTCATGCGTTCTCCTTCTGTCGGTTCAACGCAGGGCGCCGGCGGTGAGCCCGCGGACGATGTAGCGCTGACCCAGGATCACGACGGCCAGCGTGGGGAGCAGCGAGAGCGCCACGCCGGCGAGGACCAGACCCGGTTGGGCGGCCTCCGCGTCGTTGAGCTGCGAGATGCCGATCTGGAGCGTCTGGAACTCGGTGTCCCGGATCAGGATCAGCGGCCAGAAGTACTGGTTCCAGGCCGAGAGGAAGACGTACACGCCGACCGCCGCGATGGACGGCTTGGACAGCGGCACGAGGACCCGCCACAACAGCCGCCAGTGACCGCAGCCGTCGATCACCGCGGCGTCCCGCAACTCGGCCGGGAACTGCAGGAAGGCCTGGCGTAGCAGGAAGGTGCCGAACGCCGAGGCGAGGAAGGGCAGCACCAGGCCGAGGTAGGTCAGGCTGCCGCGGGCCAGCCCCCAACCGGACACGGTCAGGTAGTTGGGGATGATGATCGACTCCCACGGCACCATCAGGGTGGCAAGGAACAGCCCGAAGGTGGCGGCCCTGGCCGGCAGGCGGAGGAACGCAAACGCGTACGCGGCGACGATGCTGGTGACGACCTGGGCCAGGGTGATGACCCCGGCCTGGACCGCGGAGTTGAGATAGAACCGGCCCAGCGGCACCGACCGGAACACGTCGGTGACGTTCTGCCAGTGCAGTTCCGTCGGCACCAGCGCGGGCGGGTAGGTCGCCAGGTCGCCCGGGCCCATCACGGCGCCGACGAAGCCGTAGTAGACGGGGAACAGGACCGGGATCGCGGCCACGCCGAGCACGACATAGACGCCGACCTGGCCGAGGGAGAGTTTCCTCATCGGTAGTGGACCCGCCGTTCGAGGATGCCGAACTGCACAGCCGTGCAGGCGAGCATGATGACCAGGAGTACGACGGCCTGCGCGCTGGCCGCGCCGAAGTCCGCTGAGCCGAAGGCGAACGCCTTCTCGTAGATCGAGTAGACCAGCGTGGTGGTGGCCTGGTCAGGTCCGCCCTTGGTCAGGATGTGGATCTGCCCGAAGCTCTGCAGGGCGTGGATCGTGGAGACCACGACGAGGAAGAACAGTTGCGGGGAGAGCAGCGGCACGGTGATCCGCGACGCCAGCCGCCAGCCGGTCGCGCCGTCCAGCCGGGCGGCCTCGACGACCTCGGGCGGGATGGCCGCCACACCGGCGGAGAGGACGAGGATGTTGTAGCCGAAGTTCATCCACACCGTCGCCGCGCAGACGGCGGGCAGCGCGATCGAGGGATCGGTCAGCCAGTTGACCCGGTCGACCCCGAACGTGCCGAGCAGGCCGTTGGCCACCCCGATCGCCGGGTTGTAGATGACCGCGAACACGACCGAGGCGGTCGCCACCGAGAACGCGAACGGCAACGCGAACGCGGTCCGCAGCACCCGTACGCCCCGGATGCGTGCCTCCAGCAGCAGCACCACGACCAGCGCGCCGGCCACGGCCGGCAGCACCGAGAAGAGCGTGAACAACGCGGTCGTGGCCAGAACCCGACCGAACTCCGCGGACAGCATCTCCCGGTAGTGGTCCGCCCCGACGTACGCCGACGGGGCGCCGAAGATGTCATTGCCGTGTACCGACAGGTACAGGGTTCGCCCGAGCGGCCAGAACACGAACAGGGCGAAGACCACCACCGACGGCAGCAGCAGCAACCACCCGAGACCGGCTTCGCGGAGGCGAAGGCGCTGCCCCCGCGGGCCGCCGAAGCGAGTGGTCTCCCCGGTCGGGGCACGGTCGGCAGGTGGTGCGTTGACGGTGCGAGGGGGAGGCACGGCAGCACAGTATCAACGGCATCGATTAGAAGAAATCCTTACACCCCGGATTCGGGGCCGGAAATTATCTGCAGCGCTGGGCGTCCGACCGTCCGAAATGACGATTGCGGGCACGGTCAGCCACCACCACTCGCCGGCCTGGCTGGTGGCCAGGCCGGCGAGTGGTGCCAGGGTCGTGCTATCGACTGTGGCCACCAGGGCGGCGGAGTCCTACGGCTTGCGAGCCACTCCCGCCCAGTAGTAGGCGGCGTGCGGATCGCTCGGCGCGCCGTTGTCGGGCTGCCAGGCCATCACCGGCGCGATTCCCGGTTCGATCAGTTCCCACCCGTCGAAGAAGCGCGCGACCTCGTCCCGGCTCCGGGGCACCAGAGTCATCCCGCCGTGATTGGCGGAGGCGACGGCTGTTGCCATCGCTTCCGGGTCGAAGTCCCCGGTGGGGTGGGTGATGGCCACATAACTGCCCGACGGCAGGGCGTCCATCAGCACCCGGACCTTGCCCCACGGGTCGTCGGCGTCCTTGAGCAGCATCAGGATCGCGATCAAGGTCAGCGCGACCGGCTGGTCGAGGTCGAGCGTGCCGGTCAGCGCTGGGTCCTGCAGAATTTTCTCCGGCTCCCGCAGGTCGGCGTGGATGTATTCACTATGCCCCTCGTCGGTGCTGACCATCAGGGCACGCGCGTGCACCAGCACGATCGGGTCGTTGTCGACGTAGACCACCCGGGTCTCCGGGGCGATCTGCTGGGCGACCTCGTGCAGGTTCGGCCGGGTCGGGATGCCGGTGCCGATGTCGAGGAACTGCCGTACCCCCGCCTGCCCGACGAGGTAGCGCGCCACCCGGTGCACGAAGCTCCGGTTCTCGGCGGCCATCGCCCGGATCGTGGGGATCGCGGCGACCAGCGCCTCCGCCACCGCCCGGTCGGCGGCGAAGTTGTCCTTGCCGCCGAGCCAGTAGTCGTAGATCCTCGCCGAGTGCGGCACGGTGGCGTCGATGCCGGCGGACGCCGGCTGCTGCTGGTCTGTCACTGCCTCGTCACCCTGCCGCACGAGCAACCTCCCACTGAGGACGATTCGCGAATTCGGCACAGCCTAGCGCGGCACCGCCCCGGCGGCGTGCTCCAGCAGCGTCTATTCGTACGGTTCCGCGGGTGGCGTGATCTGCTGCCAGGCGTCCAGTTGGAAGTACGGGATGTCGGAGTCGTTGACCGGGTCCTTGGCGGTGTGGGGGATCCACCGGCCAGTGGCCCGCACCCAGGTGTCGGCCGGCAGGTGGGGCACGTCGCCGCCCAGCCCGATCTTGATGGGGATGCCGTCGGCGGCGCAGCAGGACAGCACGATGCGGGCGAGCATGGGTTGGCCGTCGGGGCCGGGGGCCAGGAAACCGGTGAGCGTAGAGTCCCCACAGTATGACGTAGCGTCCGGGACGGCGGAGACCGATCCCGCCATGATGGCCTTTCGCTGACGGCGCGCGGGCGAACGGTCACCGGGCGGCCGGGCCCGTGGCCAGGCTGATCACGGTCGCTGGTCGCGGTGCCGACACATGCGAAACGCATAATGGATCCGGCGGTAGCCCGGCCGGCGCGCAACAAGAGCCCGGCGGGTTGTGCGGCCGACGAGGACGAGCGGAGACGGCGGTACGGTGACTCAGGCGATCCCGAACGTGACCCGGAACACGCGCCAGCGCGCCGACGTGCTGCAGTTGCTGCGTGAGGTCGAGGGCTTCCACACCGCGCAGCAGCTGCACCAGATGCTCGTCGCCCGCAAGGCCCGGGTGGGACTGACCACGGTCTACCGGACGCTGCAGCTGCTGGTCGACGCCGGTGAGATCGACTCGACCCGGCTGCCGGGCGGGGAGCAACTGTTCCGCCGATGCAGCCAGAGCCGGCACCACCATCACCTGGTCTGCCGGGAGTGCGGTCGCACGGTCGAGGTGGCCGGTCCGGCGGTGGAGCGCTGGGCCGACCAGGTCGCGAGCCAGCACGGCTTCACCGATGTCGGCCACACGCTGGAGATCTTCGGCACCTGTGCCCAGTGCGCCAAGTGAGCACAGTGGCCAGCCGGTTCAGGTGGTCGCCGAAGCCGGCACGCTGACGGCCGGCGGGCCTATCCGGAAGCCCGCAACGATCTGGGCGGTGAGGTCCGCCCCGGTCCGGTCGTTGGCCCAGGACTCGGCGTTGCGTCGATGGTCGTGTGCCCACCGGGTGAAGGACGTCCCGTCAAGGTCGGAACGAGATCAGGTCATCGATGCCGGCGGTGTGGTCCGCTGGACCACCAGCAGTGACAGACCGCCGGACCCGCTGCCGTGGTGGGAACTGCGGTGTACCAACGCGGCAGGCCACCGCGCCGCGTGCTGACCGCACGCAGCGCGAGTCGCTGTCCGGCGGCGGGCGGCGCGTCGTGATCAGCGTCGCCGGCCGGGTCGACGTGACGGGCCGGCACCCGGCGACCGGCGTTGCCCGAGGCTGCCACCAGCGCTGGTTGCGCGGTAGGTCGACGGCCGCCGGGCGAACGACCGACTGCCCGGCCGGCCGTGAGCACCGGTTGAACCCGCTCGACCGGGTCGCCTGCCGGCGAAGCTGATCCACGTCGTTGCCGCAGACGGAGGAACGCCGCAGCCGCGACAAGGACGGGCACCGTTCCTGCCAGCGCGCCGACGAGCGCCGGCAGGCCGGGTTGGACACCGCCGGGCAGGACCAGCAGGACGAGGGCCACCGAACCGGCCGTGACCACCCGACGGATCGCGGTGCCGCCCGCGGCTGCCGCGAGTGGCACGATCGCCCAGAGCAGGTACCACGGATGCACTACCGGGCCAGCAATGACGACCACCGCGAGCGACAGGCCGAGGGCGGGGACCGGTCCGATCCGCGCGCTGCGCCGCCACAGGGCCACGCACAACCCTGCGGCAACGACGAGACCGATCAGCCAGACAGCGTGCCTCGTCTGTTCCACACCGACGCCGATCAGGTGGTGCAGCACCGTGCCCACCGCCCAGCCCAGGTCGGTGGTGATCGACATCCAGGTACGCGCGTGGGTGGGCGTACCCAGGGCCTGTACCCAGCCGAAGCTCATCCCGGCCAGCGCCGTGACCAACACCGCGGTTCCGCCGGCGACCGCGCCGACCCACAGCGCTACCCGCAGTCGTGGCCAACGGCCACCCAGCTGCCGCGCCCAGATGGGCACCACGAAGGCCATAGCCAGCGCCGCGGGCGCCTTGACGAGCGTGGCAAGCGTGAGCAGCACGACCCCGACCACCGGTCGGTGCCGTAGTGCCATGACCAGGCCGACACACATCAGGCCGAGCATCACCGCCTCGTTGTGGGCATCGCCGATCAGATGGAGCAGCACGAGCGGGTTGAGCACGCCCAGCCACATCGCCGCCGCCGGGCGCACCCCGCAGAAGCGGGCCAGTCGGGGCACCGACCACACCATCAGGCCCACTCCCAACAGGGCCAGCAGACGCATCCCGAGGATGCCCGCCCAGACGCCACCCCCGGTCACCTCGGTCACCCCGCCGGCGAGGTTGAGGAAGATCGGACCGTACGGCGCCGGCGTGTGCTGCCAGATATCGGGCACGTTCACGGTGAGGGGACCACCCAGGGCGGCTGGTCCGACCTGATACGCGTCCAACCCGGCCCTGGTCATCGCACCCTGGGCGAGATAGCTGTGGACGTCGCCGCTGAAGATCGGGATGGTGAGGGCGAAGGGTGCTCCCCACCATGCCGCGGTCGTCGCCAGGCTGCGGCAGGAGGTGTCACCGGAACGAACCTGCCGGCCCACGCGCCACCACGCGAGCAACAGCATCGTGAGGCCGACGTAGACCACGGCGACCGACAGCGCCGTCGACGCGCGTACCTGATGGACGATCGGCAGGTCGATCGCCACCTCGCCGACGGGCCGCACGCCCGCCAGTAAACCGCCCACCACGGTCACCAGCGAACCCGCCGTCCCGAGCAAGCGGTGCGCGGCCAAGCGGTACCGCAGGGGCCGTGCGGACACCTGGTCATCGCACTCTGTCGTGGCGCTAAGCAACATCATCAGCAATCAGCAACCATTCGCCCGGGCAGTGATCGCCGTCGAAGGCGATCCGCGACTGCCGTCCGCCGCACCTGGCAGCCCTCGCCGCGGTCACTCGCCGCCGAGCGGAAATGGCTGCACCTCCGACTGAATCTAACGTTTCCCGCCGCCTTGCCGTCCGGATAACGAAGGGTGTGGCTGCTGATGAGGAAGTAGGCGGCGATGACTGACGGGGCGAGGCGGGTGGGAAACGCGGCAATGGCGAAGCGGAAGTGCAACTTTGTCCTGGTCCGGCCCCGTCAGGCCGGGACTGACTTGAAGATCAGCCTGTGTCGTTCCGTGGGTGGGATGACCGTCCCGGGCGGATTGGGGGCAAGCAACCAGGCAAGTTTCAAGTCATCCGTAATTTCGCGACGTCCATGATTTCCGCGACGCGGAGCCCGTTCTTGTCGCGGCAGTCAGCCGACATTCTTTGCGATTTCCGTCGGCCCGGTGAGAGTGCCTTCGGCGCGCAAAGCCACTCTGTCCACTGCCAGTGTTGCCGACGTCCGCGGCTGGAGTTGCGGGCCGGACAGGGCCCTCGGGCGTCCCGCAAAGAATGATCTGCTGTTCGACCTGGTGAAAGCGTTGGGTGTGGCCCGGATCGGTCGCACGCCCCCGTGCGGGCTGCCGATGGGCTGACGAGAGGGCGACCCGGTGATGGGTCGATGAGTCTTGCCGGCAGGAGCGAATCAGCGAGCAGGACGCCGGGGTACGCGCGGACTGCGCGTACCCCGGAACGTGCTCTCAGAGCGGACGGACCGCGACCACGGTGTACGGCGTGGTGGGGGTCGGCGGCGTGGTGAAGCGCGCGTTGGGCAGGTAGAGGCGGCCGAGGGCGCTCGCCACCGTCGTGGGGACGTCGAAGTTCGGGTCGGTGATGGTCCCGGTCACCTCGCCGGCGGTCCCGGAGGGGTTCAGCTCGACCGCGGCGATCTGGTTGAGCCGGTTCTGGACGATGTAGAGCGTGCGACCGACGAGCAGCAGCCCGTCGCCGTTGGCGAAGGTGTGGCCGGGCACGTCGACCGTGGTGGTGACGCCGGTCGCCGGGTCGACGCGGAAGAGGATGCCGGTGTTGGACTGAACGACGATCAGTGCCTTCCCGTCGGGCGTCCGCGCGATGCCGTTGAGGTTGATCCCGGTGCCGACCTGCTGGTAGGCGCCGGTGAGGGGGATCGCCGTGAAACCGTCGGTCGGCGGCAGTGCGCCGTCGCGGCCGAGTGGCAGGCGGTAGAGGACCGGCTTGTTGGAATCGGTGAAGTAGGCCGCCTCCCTGGTGAGGACGACGTCGTTGACGAAGGTCGGGGCGGCGGCGAAGTGGTAACGCGCCAGGACGGCCCCGGTGCGGGTGTCGATCACCCGGGCATCGCCGGCCGTGCCGCCGGAGACGAAGAGCCGGCCGCGCCGGTCGACCTTGAGCCCGACCGAGGGGGTGCCGGTGGCGGGGCTGATCTGCTCGCCTTCGCCGGAGATCAGGTCGGCGCGGTAGATGGCGCCGGTGGCGCGGGATCCGAAGTAGGCGTACGTGCCGGCCGTGGCGATGCCTTCGGGCTGGAATCCGCCCGGCAACGAGATGACGTTGGGCTTGGCCTGCCCGCCGTGCGCCTGGGACGGAGCCTGCGGAACGGTGGCGATGAGGGCGGCGGCCAGGGCGACACCGAGGGCGCTCCTGATACGTCTGTGCACTGTGCTCCTTCCGGCTGGCAGGCCGGTTGTCGATGAAATCCCCGGAACCGTGTGCCTGCCAAGATCAGTGGGGCCAGAACTTCCCCCACTGTACTTTCCGCACCGCACGTTTCTAGGGCTGGCGGCGGGCGAAGAGGAGGGCCCCGGGGCACGCTCTGGTCCGGATCGATCAGCAGTTGGGCCTCGACCGTGAATCCCGCGTCGCGCAGCCAGGCGGCCACCTGATCGGGCTGGCGGCGGTGAACGTGGACGTTCATCGGGTGGCCACCGTAGCCCTGCGTCTTCAGCCGCGAGCCGTCGCCGACGTGGAAGCCGAGCAGCAGTGGTCCGCCGGGACGCAATGCCCGCCGGAAGTGGCCGAGGGCCGTGGCCAGGGTAGTGGCCCGGAACGTCGCTTAGTGGTTGACCTAAGTGAGGGCCGCCGGCATACTTAGGTGCATGCCTAAGCATGGGGGCGGCGCGGCCATGGCGCCGCTGGACGAGGTTTTTCACGCCTTGTCGGACCCCACCCGCCGCCGGGTCATCGAGCGGCTCGGCCAGGGGCCCGCGACAACCAGCGACCTGGCTCGGCCGTTCGACATGGCGCTGCCGTCGTTCACTCAGCATCTGAGCGTTCTCGAACGCTCCGGCCTGGTTCGGTCGGAGAAGAAGGGACGGGTGCGGACCTACTGGCTCGCGCCCCAGCCGCTCGACCGCGTCGACGCCTGGCTCGCCGCGCAGCGCGCGCTGTGGAGCCAACGTCTCGATCAACTTGATTCTCTTGTCTACGACCTGAAGGAGCAGCAGTCATGACCGTTCACCTCACCAACCCGGAGCTCGACCTCGTGCTGGAGCGCACCGTCGACGTCGCGCCCGAGCTGGTCTGGAAGGCCTGGACGACGCCCGAACTGATCGTGCGGTGGTTCGCCCCGAGGCCCTGGACGACGACGTCCTGCGAGCTCGACCTGCAGCCCGGAGGCAGGTTCAACACCGTCATGCGCTCGCCGGAGGGCGACGAGTATCCGAACACCGGCTGCGTCCTGGTGGTCGAGGAGGGGACGAGGTTGATCTTCACCTCGGGTCTCGGCCCCGGGTTCCGCCCACAGCTCGTCGAGGGGTTCGCGTTCACCGCCGTGATCAGCATCGAGCCCGACGGTGACGGCACGAAGTACACGGCCACCGCGATGCACGCCGACGCCTCGTCGAGGAAGTCGCACGCGGACATGGGCTTCCACGAGGGCTGGGGCGCGGCCCTGGACCAACTGGTCGAGGTCGCGAAGTCCCGTTGAGACCCGACGCGACGGTGACTGGGCCGCGCCGGCACGACATGGCACCGGTACGCAGGGCGGCGGCCCGGCGCGGGATCTTCCGCGCCGGACCGCGCTCTGTCAGGCAGCGGTGCAGGCGGCGGTGCCGGAGGGGCCGGTGCCGACACCCTGGAAGCCGAACTCGGTGCTGGCTCCTGCGGCGAGCTGACCGTTGTAGCTGAGGTTGCGGAAGGTCACGGCACCGGATGTGCCGCTGGGCTGGGCGTTCCAGGTGTTGGTGATCGTCGCGCCGCCCGGCAGGGTGAGCCCGACGGTCCACCCGTTGAGCGGGGTCGCACCGGCCGTGACGCGGACGTAGGTGACGAAGCCGCCCTGCCACTGGCTGAGGGTCAGGGTGGCGGTGCAGCCGCTGCCCGAGGGTGGCGGGCTGGTCGGCGGGGTCGTGGTCGGGGGAGTGGTGGTCGGTGGCGGGGTGGAGCCGCCGTTCAGGGCGTTGAGGACCGCGGTGTACGCGGGCTTCTTGTTGCCGCTGCCGTCGAAGAGCAGCGGGGTGCCGCTGGCCCGCCACGAGTCGGTGTCCCGGATGCCCCAGACGGTGATGCCGGTGCAGCGGAACACGGCCAGGCAGGCCCGGACGACCCGACCGTAGTTGTCGGCCTGGATGGTGCCGGAGCCCTCGATGTCCAGTTCGGTGATCTGCACGTCGACGCCGAGGTTGGCGAACCGCTGCAGGTTGGCCTGGTAGTCACCGGGTACCGGGGAGGCGCTGTTGAAATGGGACTGGAAGCCGACGCAGTCGATCGGCACGCCGCGGGCCTTGAAGTCCTGCACCATCGCGTAGACGGCGTTGGACTTCGCGTTCTGCCCGTCGGTGTTGTAGTCGTTGTAGCAGAGCTTGGCGCCGGGGTCGGCGGCTCGGGCGGTGCGGAAGGCGACCTCGATCCAGTCGTTGCCCGTGCGCTGCAGGTTCGAGTCCCGGCGGCCGCCGCTGCCGCCGTCGGCGAAGGCCTCGTTGACCACGTCCCAGGCGTAGATCTTGCCCCGGTAGTGGGTGGCTACCTGGGTGATGTGGTTGACCATCGCCTGGCGCAGGGCGCTGCCGCTCATGTTCTGCGCCCAGCCGGGCTGCTGCGAGTGCCACGCCAGGGCGTGGCCGCGTACCCGCATGCCGTTGGTCTGGGCGTGGCTGACGATGCGGTCGGCGTTGGTGTAGGTGAACTGGCCCTGGGACGGTTCGGTGGCGTCCCACTTCATCTCGTTCTCGGGGGTGACCATGTTGAACTCGCGGTTCAGGATGCCGACGTACGTGGCGTCCGACAGCTTGTTCGCCGCCACCGCGGCGCCGAAGTAGCGGCCCTGCTCGGCCGCCGAGGTCCCCAGGGTCGTGCCGGCGCTGGCGGTGGAGGTCACCGCCACCGTGGCGGCGAACGCCGCGACACCAGCCGCTGCCAACGCCAGGGCGGTACGCGGGCGTGGCCGGGCCGTCGAGCTCCCGCTGCCGCGGGCGAGCATCTTGTGCATCAGAAAGCCTTTCCATAGCCGTGCGGATGAGGAGGATTCTTCGACCACTGCCCGCCACGGTGGTCGGCTCGCTGCGCGGCCGCCCGGAGGCCGCGCCAACCGGGATCGTCTCCCGCCCCCACCATGAGTTAATCGAAGAATATCTATCAAAAAGTACCGAAACCTTTTCTGGTTCACAACGTTTCGTGGCATGTTGATCGATGCCTGGAGGTCGACGTACGGCGGGGAGGCCGTGCCGGCCCCGAGCGAAAAATTGTCCGGACCGAACAGGCCCGTCCCGGTACGCTCCGGCCGTGTTCACCCCGATCCGCACCCGCCGGCTCACCCTTCGGCCGGTCACACCGGACGACCTTGACGACGTGTACGCGTACCAGCGCCGGCCCGACGTGTGCCGCTGGCTGCTCGGCGGCGAGCCGCGTACCCGCGAGCAGTCGCGGGAGTCGGTGGCGGCGATGGCCCGCGAGGACGGGCTGCGTGTCGAGGGCGACGTCCTGACCCTGGCCGCCGCGGCGGACGGGCGGGTGACCGGCACCGTCGAGCTGGTCTGGCGGAGCCAGGCCGACCGGACCGCCGAGATCGGGTACGTCTTCAACCCGGAGTTCTCCGGCCGGGGGCTGGCCACCGAGGCCGTGGCGGCGCTGCTGGGCTGGGGCTTCGAGGAGTTCGGCCTGCATCGCGTCTACGGCCGGTGCCACGCCGGCAACGAGGCCTCGGCCCGGCTGATGACCCGGCTCGGGATGCGGTGCGAGGCGCGGCATGTCGAGAGCTACCTGTTCCGCGGCGAGTGGGCCGACCAGCTCGTGTTCGCGATGTTGGCCCGGGAATGGCGGTCGCGGCCGGCGGCGCTCCCTGGCTGACGCGGGGCCGATAGGGTCGCCTCGTGCCCGTCAACGAATTCGCCTACCTGACCACCGTCGGCCGGCGCAGTGGTCGCCCCCACACAATTGAGATCTGGTACGCGGAGCACCAGGGCGTTCGGTATGTGCTGTCCGGCGATGGTGACGGCGCCGACTGGGTACGTAACCTGCGGCGGGAGCCGAGCGCCCGGTTGCGCCTCGGTGGTCCCCGCGAACTGCACGCTGATCTGCCCGGGATGGCCGCCGTGGCGGCCCGGTTCGTGGCCGCCCCGGCCGAGGAGGCGCTGGCCCGGCGCCTGTTGGCCGCGAAGTACCAGGGCTGGCGGGAGGGCGAGGCGCTCTCCGACTGCGCCGCGACCTCGCTGTTCGTGGCGTTCGAGCCGCCCGGCTGAGGTGTCTCGCCTCCGGCTGTCCTGTCACGACGGCTTCGGGCGTTCGATGCGGGTGGGATTGCCGCGAACGAGTTCGTCGTGGATGCGCCATCGGCCGGTGGTGAGGGCGCGGCGTGCCTCCTCGTCGCCGTGCTCGATGCGTTGCCGCAGCAGTTGTATGGCGATGCGGCGGTTGAGGACGAACTGGCGCTCGGTGTCGACCACGACGACGACGCCCGAGCGACGGTGAGTCGCCCGTACGGCCGTGCTGGCCTTGTTCCGGTGCTGGCCACCCGGGCCGCCGGTGCGGCAGGCGACGATGTCGACGTCCGCTTCGGTGAACGTCGTGGTCGGGGTGTCGACCTGGCATGACCGGGCGATGACGTACCAGTTCTTCCGGCCGGTGCTCGTCCGGTAGGGGCTGGGTGCCTGCCAGCACAGGGTCCCGGTCCACGAGGCGGCGAACGCCTCGGCGCGGGCGCCGCAAATGCGCACCAGGACGGACCGGTAGGTGTCGGGCCGGTCACCGGGCGCGGTCTGGACGCGGCGGGTGGTCAGCGCGTGCCGGGTGGCGTCGGCCTCCAGACGGGACAGCAGCCGGGCCAGCGCCCAGGCGCACTCCTGCGGGCCGCGCCCGGCGGAGATGAGCAGGTGGACACTCATGGCCGGCCTCGCCTGCGGCGGTTGTCCCGGCGGTCCGGGCGCGGCGTGACCCCGACGTCGGGCGTCTTGTAGGTGACCAGGGGGATCGTGGTCGCCACCGGTGTGGCCAGGTGGTGGTCGACGAGGTCGTTGATCACCTGCTCGATGCGTTTGTAGGCGTTGGGTGCCTCCTCGAACAGCAGTTGGCGGTCGCCGCACAGCACCAGCGACCCCATCGGCGTGCGGCGTAGTTCCTCCACGGTGTGCTTGGCGCGGCCCCGGCGCAGAGCGTCGGCGCGGGACATCTTGCGGCCCGCGCCGTGGGCCACGGAATGGTTGGCGTCCGGGCCGGCGTGGGCGGCCACAAGGTAGGACGGGGTGCCGCGGGTGCCGGCGATGAGCACGTCGCGGCCGTCGCCCGGCGCCGCGCCCTTGCGGTGCAGGTAGACCCCGTCGCGGACCTCGACCAGGTTGTGGCACTGGTCGAGGATCGGTTCGCTGGGCTCGGCCCCCAGCGCGTGCGCGACCCGGGCCGCCAACAGCCGTCGGTTGAGCGAACCCCAGCGTACGGCCTGGTCGTGCATGACCAGGTAGGCGGCGGGGTCAGGGGCGGGGCCCGCGCCGTGGACCTCGGTGTGCGCCCGCAGGATCCGTTCGCCGAGTCCCCGGGAGCCGCTGTGGACGAGGAGTACGAGGTCGCCGGCGTCGAGTCCGAGACGGTTCGCGTGACCCGGGTCGAAGACGGTGCCGATGCGCGCCAGCTCGACGAAGTGGTTACCCCGGCCGACTGTGCCGAGTCCCTCGAGGTGGCCGGCGGGAACCTCGCCGTCCACGATGGCCCAGGCGGGGTCGTCGGCGCCTCGTTGAGGGTCCAGGGCGCGGTCGAGGTCGGGGAACCGGGCGGCGAGCTTCTCGGGTACGGGGCGCTTGAGCTTGATCGGGAACACGGCGATTCCGCACCCGATGTCGGAGCCCACCAGGAACGGGTACAGCACGCTCGACGCCATCGCGGCGCCGATGGGGGCCCCCTTGCCCGGGTGCAGGTCCGGCATGGCGGCGACGTGGATCATGCCGTCGAGGGCGGCCACCTGATGGCACTGGGCGACGGCGTCGGACTCGATCCAGCTGGTGGGAGAGGCGAACACGGTGATGGTGGCCGAAATGGACGGCGGCACGGACTCCCGCCGCGAGGGGTGCTGAGACAAAGACGCTCGCTTCTTACGGAGAAGGTATGGGCGGACGGCCAGGACGGCACCGGTCGGTGCCGTGGAACCTGGGATCAGCGGGTGCGGTCCGTCAGAACGTCATGGCGCCCACCCTCCCGGAACCCGCCGGGGCGGGGCAAGCGACTTTCGGCCGTGCGACCTGTCCAGGCCCGCTGCTTGTCGGTGGGCTTCATTAATCTGCGCCCGTGACCGATACCGATCTCGCGGCTCCGCCGCAGCTGCCGACGGCCGAGGAAGAGTCCCGCTTCTGGGCGCTCGTGGAGGAGGCGTGGGCCCGACTCGGCCCGGAGCCGGCGGTGCTGCGCCGCGCCCTGCTTGACCGGGATCCGGCGGACGACGACGTGGAGGGCGGGGACGGGCTGTACGCGATCGACAGGTGGCTCGATCCGTTCCTGGGCGAGCTGCGTGAGCTGTGCGCCGGGCTCTCGGGTCCGGAGTTGGTCGACCTCGACCGGGTCGTCGAGCGGAAGCTGTACGACATCGACCGCGCCGACATCCACGAGGTGACGGACGGCTCCGACGACGGTTTCCTGTACGCCCGCGGGTTCATCGTGGCGATGGGCCGCCAGTTCTACGAGGCGGTCCAGGCGAATCCAGCGATGGCCGTGCTCGACGCCGACTGCGAGGGGCTCTGTTACCTCTTCGCCCACCTCTACGAGGAGTGCTTCGGAGCGTGGCCCGAGACCGGCTCGGGTATCTCACGGGAGTCCGTCTGCAACCTGGCCGGGTGGCCCGAGGGCTGACCACTGCGGATGGGTCCGGCCAGTGTGCTCGATTCCTCGGGCGCCGTCAGTGGCGACTATGGGAGTTGGCGTCCACCAGGGAGTAACCGACGCCGCGTGCGGACTCCACCGCGACGGTGGCGTTCGCGTCGCGGAGCTTGGCCCGCAAGCGTTTGACGGTGGACCGGACGGCTGCCGCGTCCTCCAGGTAGTCCGCGCCCCACACCCGTTCGTACAACTGCTGGTAGGTCCAGACGCGCAGGGGCGGGCTGGCCAGTGCGGCGAGTACGTCCCGTTCCAGGCGGGTCAGGGGGAGGACCTGGCCGGCCCAGCTGACCTGTTGCCGCTGCTGATCGACCACCAGGCGGCCCAGCGCCACTGCGCCGGTCGCGGGGGCGGCGGAGGCGGCCGTGTCGTCGAACAGCACGGCGCGGACCGTCTGGAGGTCAGGAAACATCAGTACGACCCCGTGGCCGCTCATGAGCCGAGCGACTTGTGCTCGCTTGCTGCGGCTGGCGGTCACGCAGAGTATGACCGGCTGCTCGTCGAAATCTCCCGCAGGAGTGCTCATGGGAGTAGGAAAGCAACTTGCACAACGCAGGTCAATATCAAAACTTTTGTTGTTGAAAAATAAAGCTCGATATTGGACCGATTTTGCCCCATTACTGCCCGGCCTTTGTGCTTGAGAGGAGATCGAAGTCCATCGACGATGATCGCGGGATGCCGCCTACTTGCGGTTTCCAGTCCTGCACCTTCGGTGGTCAACCACCCTTGGCCACCGCCAGCTAGGAGGTCGTCGCCTGATGCGCAAATCGCGAAGAGGATTGCTGAGAGCGGGCCCGGTCACCGTCGTGGCCGTCGCCGCTCTGCTCCTCGGTGCACTACCCGCGGCCGCCCGACCCGTCGACCCGGAACCCGCCGCGCCCGCAGCCGCAGCGGCAAAGGCCGAAGTGCGCCAAGCCGCCAAAAACGACGTTTCTCGGAAACTGCGCGACATCGCTCCGAAAAGCAAAAGCGGACAAGGCTCGAAAATTGCGGAACAGCCGGCTCGATCGCTGAACCGACAGGCAGCGGACGCGTCCGCCAAGGCCGGAAGCGACGCCGTGCAGCGCGGCTTCACCGCCAGCCAGGTGCCCGAGTTCACCGCGAACTTCGAGGGCGTCGGCAACATCGACGGGGTCCTGCCGCCGGACACCAACGGCGACGTGGGGCCCAACCACTACGTGCAGATGGTGAACCTGCACTACGCCGTCTACAACAAGACCGGCAACCTGCTGCTCGGCCCGCTGCCGGCCAACGCGATCTGGTCCGGCTTCGGCGGACCGTGCGAGACCCGCAACGACGGCGACCCCATCGTCCTCTACGACGAGACCGCCGACCGGTGGATGGTCACCCAGTTCGCCCTGCCCGGCGGGACGGCCGGCAATCACCAGTGCATGGCGATCTCCCAGACCCCGGACCCGACCGGCGCCTACTTCCGGTACGACTTCCTCTACCACCAGACCCGGATGAACGACTACCCGAAGTACGGGATCTGGCCGGACGCCTACTACATGACGACCAACGAGTTCGCGCCGTCCTTCGTCGGCGCCGGCGCGGTCGCGTTCGAGCGGGAGAAGATGCTCACCGGCCAACCGGCCCGGATGGTCTACTTCCACCTCGGACCGGACTTCGGCGGCCTGCTGCCCGCCGACGCCGAAGGCCTCGCCCCGCCCGCCGGGGCACCGAACCCATTCGTCATGTTCGACGACGACGCCTGGGGCGTCTCGCCCACCGACCGGCTGCTGATGTGGGACTTCAAGGTCGACTGGGCCAATCCCGCGAACTCCACGTTCGGCAACAACCTCGCGCCGAGCCGCTTCCTGGAGACCGCACCGTTCGACTCGAACATGTGCAACTACGCCCGCACCTGCGTCCCCCAGCAGGGCACCTCGGCGCGGTTGGACGCCATCGCCGACCGGTTGATGTACCGGGCCGCGTACCGGAACTTCGGCGACCACGCCTCAATCGTGCTCAACCACACGGTCGACGCTGACGGCACCGACCACGCCGGCGTGCGCTGGTACGAGCTGCAGAGCAGCTCGCCCACCAACTGGCGGATCAACCAGCAGGGCACCTACGCCCCCGACGCCGAGCACCGCTGGATGGCCAGCGGCGCGATCGACGTCTCCGGCAACATCGCCTTCGGCTACTCGGCCTCGGGCAGCAACTCCTTCCCGTCGATCCGGATGGCCGGCCGGCTCTCCGGCGACCCGCTGGGCCAGCTCGGGCAGAGCGAGCGCACGCTGATCGCCGGCACCGGAGCGCAGACCCACTCGGCGGCCCGCTGGGGTGACTACAGCTCGATGTCGGTGGACCCGACCGACGGCTGCACCTTCTGGTTCACCTCCGAGTACCTGACCACGACCAGCTCCGCCACGTGGCAGACCCGGGTCGGCGCGATGAAGTTCCCGAACTGCGTCGCCGGACCGCGCGGTGAGGTCACCGGCAAGGTCACCAAGTCCGGTGGCGCGCCGATCGCCGGCGCCTCGGTGCGCGTCGGCGGCGGCGGCACCGTCACCGACGACCAGGGCAGCTACAAGCTGACCCTGCCGGCCGGGCAGCACGAGGTGACCGCGTCGGCGTTCGGCTACGCCCCGAAGACCCAGACGGTCACCGTTACCGACGGCGGCACGGTCACGGTCAACTTCACCCTCGACGCCGTGCCGGCGCGCAAGGTCTCCGGTGTGGTGAAGGACGGCTCCGGGCACGGCTGGCCGTTGTACGCGCGGATCGACGTGGCCGGCAAGCCGGGCGGACCGGTGTTCACCAACCCCGTCACCGGCGCGTACTCGGTCGACCTGCCGGCCGGCGAGTACGGGCTGACCGTCAAGGCGATGTACCCGGCGTACCAGCAGGGCACCGCGCAGCTCACCGTCGGTGATGGCGACCAGGTGAAGAACTTCGACCTGGCCGTCGAGAACAACTGCACCGCCGCCGGCTACAAGTTCAACTACAGCACCCCGCTGTTCACCGAGTCGTTCGAGTCCGGCACGACCCCGCAGGGTTGGAACGTGGTGAACCACACCACCAGCGGCGGCTGGGTCTTCAACGACCCGCGCAACCGGGGCAACCTCACCGGCGGCACCGGCAAGTACGCGATCGCGGACAGCGACGCGGCCGGTTCCGGCACCACTATCAACACCGAGCTGATCACCCCGTCGCTGGACCTGACCGCCGTGCCGTCGCCGGTGCTGCGGTTCAACAGCGACTACCGGGCGCTCAACGGGTTCGCCAACGTGGAGTTCAGCGTCGACGGCGGCACGACCTGGGCGACCGCGGCGAACTGGACCACCACCAGCCGGCGCGGCCCGGTGCTCGAGGAGGTTGCGATTCCGCAGGCCGGTGGCAAGGCCGGCGTGCTGGTCCGGTTCCACTACCAGGGCAGCTGGGCCTGGTGGTGGGAGGTCGACAACGTCTCCGTCGTGAACCGGGGCTGCGACCCGATCCCCGGCGGACTCGTGCTCGGCCAGGTCCTCGACACCAACATCTCGCAAGGTCTGAACGGCGCCACGGTGACCAGCGTGGACAAGCCGGCCGAGAAGGCCACCACCGCGGCGACGCCGGACGACGGCAACCTCGGCGACGGCTTCTACTGGATGTTCTCCACGCTGACCGGGGCGCACCCGTTCACGGCGGCGAAGAGCAACTACGGGTCGGTCACCTCCACCGTGAACGTCGCGGCCGACCAGAGCACCCGAGCCGACTTCTCGCTCAAGGCCGGCCGGTTGACCATCACCCCGCCGTCGCTGACCGGCACCCAGACGCTCGGTCAGAAGACGACGGTGACCACGAAGATCACCAACACCGGCGACGCGCCGGCCAGCGTGGACCTGTCCGAGCGGCGTGGCGGCTTCGAGATCCTCGGACCGCGCGGCGCGCCCCTGCAGAACAACCTGGTCAAGGGCAGCGGCACGTCCATCGGCTGGCTGGGCGACAACAAGGCCGGTGAGCCGGTCGCGCCGTCCCCGTACGCCCCACCGTGGATCGACACGGCCAAGTACCCGATCTCGATCATGGACAACGCCGTGGCCGCGTTCGACGGCAAGGTGTACTCGGTCGGCGGCACGGACGGCCTCAACAACCTCGCCAACAGCTACGTCTACGACCCGGCCACGAACCTGTGGACCCGGATCGCGGACCTGCCGGCGGCGCTGGAGAAGCCCTCGGCGGCGTTCGCCGACGGCAAGCTGTACGTGTTCGGCGGCTGGGACACGGCCGGTAACACGTCCAGCAAGGTGTACGCCTACGACCCCGCCACCAACGCCTGGCAGACCCGGGCTTCGGTCAACCCGGCGCCGAGGGCAGCCCCCGGCATCGCGGTTTCCGACGGCCAGATCTACCTGGTCGGCGGGTGCACGGACGGCAACTGCACCAAGTCCAACGCGGTCGTCCGGTACAACCCGGGAGCCGACTCGTTCACCACCGTCGCGCCGTACCCGGTCGCCATCGCCTGGCAGGGCTGCGGCGGGATCAACGGCACGGTCTACTGCGCCGGCGGTAACGGGCCGACGACCCTGAAGAGCACCTACGGCTACAACCCGGGCAACGACACCTGGACCCAGCTGGCCGACCTGCCGGTCGACTTCTGGGGCGTGGCCGCGGACACCGCCAACGGCCTGCTGCTGCTGTCCACCGGTGTCATCAACAACTCCACCATCGTCACCAACCAGGGCTGGGCGTACGACCCGGCGGCCAACTCCTGGTCGGCGCTGCCCAACGCCAACTACGCCCGCTACCGGGGCGGGGCGGCGTGCGGGTTCGTGAAGGTCGGTGGCTCGACCGGCGGGTTCACCCCGACGCCGGAAAGCGAGATGCTGCCCGGTTTCGACCAGTGCGCCAGTGTTGCCGACGTACCGTGGCTGGCCGCGTCCCCGACCAAGGCGACGCTGCAGCCTGGACAGAGCGTCACGGTGACCGTCGCGCTCGACGCCACTTCGGCGGCGGGCGTGGGTCAGCCCGGCACCTACACCGCGCAGCTCGGGGTCAAGTCCGACACCCCGTACGCGGTGGCGCCGATCGACGTGACGATGGTGGTCCAGCCGCCCAAGGACTGGGGCAAGGTGGCCGGCACCGTCACCGGCGTCGACTGCCAGGGCAAGAGTGCCGCCCTGCGCGGGACCACCGTCCAGATCAACGGCAAGGGTGGCTGGACGTTCACCTTGGAGGCCGACGCCAACGGCAAGTACGCCATCTGGGCGCCGTCGGGCGCCAACCCGATCGAGGTGATCGCTGCCCGGGACGGGTGGATCCCGCAGACCCAGAAGACGAACATCAAGGCAGGCAAGACGGTGACCGCCGACTTCGCCCTGCGACCCACCAAGTGCTGACCGACAACTGAGATCACCCGGGCCCGCGCCGATCACTCGGCGCGGGCCCGGCCCGTCGGCAGGGCAATCGATCGACAGCGCCGCTTCCGGTGGATCACCAAGGCCCCTATGATCTGCGCGAGATCACGGGGGAAAGGAACGGGACATGTGGCCATTCCGGCGCAGGGCGAGGCAGGCGGCCACCGCCGCCACGCTGTCGATCGACCCGGCCATGGGCGATCCGACCGCCGCCGCGCTCCGCGCCGCATTGCAGCAGCGGGACTGGCCCACCGCCCGGGATCTGCTCACCCCGATCACCGACCCGGACGACCACGCGTACTACCTGAGTGTCGCAGGGGGCGTATCCGACGTGCAGGACTGGATCGGTGAATGGATCGACGCCGAGCCGCGTTCGACCGTTCCGCTGCTGGTGCGTGGCGTGCACGCGGTCTACTGGGCGTGGGAGGCGCGGGGTGGCGCCCGGGCGTCGCAGACCCGGCAGGAGCAGTTCCGGGAGTTCCGGAAGCGACTCACGCTCGCCGAGAACTGCCTCGACGAGGTGGCCGACCGGGACCGGGACGACACCACGGCCCGCACCTTCCTCGTCACGTCGGCGCGTGGCCGGCAGGTCGACCGGGACGAGGCGCAACGACGCTTTGACGCGGTGACCGATCGGCATCCGTGGCACCGGATCGCCCACGAGCACATGCTGCAGTACCGGTGCCGGAAGTGGTTCGGCAGCCACGAGGAGATGTTCGAGTTCGCCCGGAGTGCAGCGGTGAAGGCTCCTGCGGGGTTCGCGCTGGGACAGCTCGTCCCGATCGCGCACCTGGAGATGTGGCTCGATCTTCCCGTGGGGGAGGACGCCGAGTACATCGGTGCGGCGGCGGTGGTGGCTGAGCTCAATGCCGCAGCCGACCAGTCGGTACGGCATCCCGACTATCAGCGTCGGCCGGGTTGGCCGGTCGTGCACAACCTGTTCGCGATGGGCTTTGCCACGGCCGGTGACTTCCGCTCGGCGGTGGAGCAGTTCGAGGTGATCGGCGACCTCGTGACGGAGTGGCCGTGGCAGTACCACTCGAGCGATGCGGTCGGCGCGTTCCTCGCCGCTCGGCAGCGGGTGCGCGGCGAGCACGGCTGAGCAGGCAGGCGGCCGCGCCGGCTGGGACACCAACACTCTTCGCGCATCTTGATCGGAATGCGTAGCGCGCAGACCTTCGGTTTTGAGGCGTGTTTCATAAGCCGGTCAGAGCCACTCGGTGATGATGGTGATGGTCAGGACGGCTTGGAAGCGGACTGCCAGCTTGTCGTATCGAGTGGCGACGCCGCGGTGGCGTTTAAGCCGGTTGATGCCGTTCTCGACGGCGTGGCATAGCTGGTAGAGCTGTGGGTCGAACGCGGGTGGGCGCCCGCCCTTGGAGCCTTTGGCCTTGCGGTGGGCGTCCTGGTCCTTCTTGCGGGGGATGCATGCCTTGATCCCGCGTGAGCGCAGGTATCGGCGGTTGCCGCGACTGGTGTAGGCCTTGTCGGCCAGGACCAGGTCGGGGCAGGTACGGGGTCGGCCCACGCCGAGGCGGCTCACGCGGATGCGGCGCAGGACAGGGATGAACTGCGGGCTGTCACCACGATGCCCGGCGGTCACGGCCAGGGAGAGGACTTTCTGTTCCTGCTCGCAGGCCAGGGGGGTTTTGGTGGTCAGCCCGCCGCGGGAGCGACCCAGCGCGTGATCGGCCGGCTCGTCGTGCACACCGCCGGGTGGTTCCTTCTGCAGATGCCCGTCGGTGCGGGCACCGGCGGCGTGCTGGTGGGCGCGGCTGGTCATCGAGTCCACGCTCACCGTCCAGCCGATCCGCCCTGCGCGTCGCCGGCGGCTTGCAACGCGGACAGGATCTTGTCCCAGGTCCCGTCACGCTGCCAGCGGCGGAACAGGCCATAGACGGTGGGCCAGGGCGCGTAGTCGGCCGGGACGTCACGCCACGGGGCACCGATCCGGATCCGCCACCGGATCCCATCGATGAGCTGTCGTTTCTCCCACTTCGGCGGACGACCCGTCCTCGGCGCGGCAGGCAACAGCGGGGCGAGAACAGCCCTCTGCCTGTCGGTCAGGTCATGCCGCCTCGTCACCGCTACGCTGGGCACGAGCTCCGGTATGAAGTTCATGCTTGGTCGCAGAACCAGATACCGGAGACCTCTTCAGTTATCGATCACCGCCACGCGCAACTCCGCGGATCGCTCGGCTTACGAAACACGCCTTAGCTTGATCTTTAACCTGTGCGGCGTGGCCTCGGGTTATTCGAAGTCTTCGTTTTCTTCGTGCCAGCTTTCGGCTTTGTGCTGGTAGCGGCGGT